>JAFYMA010000255.1 GCA_017556845.1 Clostridia bacterium
CGTGATATAGCTTTCATAATTTGAAATGACGGCAATATTTCCTCTTTGAGTCTGACCTATGGCGTACGTGTCAGATGCGTTATTGAACGCTGCTTTTATTTCCTGACAGTCGCCAAACGTGCTTTCACCGACGATCAAATATTTACCGTTAGGGTCTGCAACGGAGTCGTACGTCAGCTCAAGAAGAACGCCCGTACGCTCGTATACGGCGTCAATTATCATTTCCGCTGCCTGTATGACCGTGTCCGATGCGTTTGACGAGCATAAAACGTCATACTGTGCCTTTCCGTTTTTGATTATTTCCGTCGTATGGTCAAAAAACGGCAGAAGTGCGGTTATATCATCGCTTGATATAACGCCGTCGGAATTGATGTCGGCGTTTTTGTCAAACGGATATTTTTCAGGATCCTTTACGTGCTTCAACAGACGGATAACGTCCTTCGAGTTTATCCTTCCGTCACCGTTAAGGTCGCAATCAAGCGATATTACGGCGGCAGATATATCCCGAAACGGAATGACCGCTATACAGATCACCGGTACAAGTGCAAGGATAATGCATAATAAATGAAGCAAATGTTTCTTTTTCACGGTGTTCACCTCTAATTATTTATTTATACTGAAAACGATGAATGTACTGATTCTAATATAATACAAGATGAATAAAAAGTCAATGAAAAAAAGATACTTATAAAGAAAAGAGCAGAGAGTGTAAATATCACTCCCTGCTCTTAATATAACGGTATTGCGTTTTTACGGTGCTTTATGCTCCTTTAAAACGGTCTGGGACTCGTAGAACGTCCAGTTTTCCTTATTCCACAGATCGTCCTTTACGCTTGCCCAGCGTGACGGCAGAAACGTGTTGCCGTTGTTCGTGCTCGTTGAAAATACGTCGGATATTATGACGAACTGCTCGTGAGCTGTTTTTTCGCTGTTGTCTATCTTCTTTTTCGTGAAGGGATTAACGGGGTTATTTATGATATCCTTCGTTGCCATTGTGGGAACGTCGGCGTTCGTCATAAATTCATTCGATACGGTATATGTATCGGAATTAAAATCCTTTACCATAAGAAGCGGATAGTAAAACTCTGCATTTTTCGTTCTGTCGTTGTCGATATTCAATTTATCTATCTGCATAAGATCACGGCCGTGGTCGGCTACGAGAATTATTCTCGTGTTATCGTACACGCCCTGCTTTTTCAGATAGTCGAACCATTCGCCGAGACGTAAGAGCGAGGATATATTTATGTGGTAATGGCTCATGCGGAACGTAGAATCAACCTTGAGGTCAATTCCGTCAACCGTAAATCTGTCCGAATGCTCCATATCGTACTGCGTGTTGTCTACCTCCATTTTCGGAGTGTAGTCAGGCGCTTGCAGAAGCATAGGCTCGTGCGTTGAGTCGTTCGTCATAAACAGAAACGTATTTTCATTCCCGTCTGTTATATCAGTCATCTTCGCCATATTTTCAAGCACCTCGTACGAGTTCATAAACGGCGCGAAAAGACCGGATGCACTCGAGGTGCTGTGCTGTGTCTGCGTTGAGGTATTGCCCTCCTCAAAGTCGGTTTCCACCTGATTGTACTGGCCTTCGCCGTATACGGACGGCTGGAAGAACAGTGGCATACACTTCATAAAGCTGAGTAAAAAGAAGTTTCTGCGATTGTTCTGTATCGTCTTTTCCTTTTGCTCCGCACTGCTGAATTTGCCCTTCGTTATATAAGCGTCGATATCGGGATATTCGTCAAATACGCTTAAGTCGGGTATCCATTTGTAATTTGCGTAAACGGGATCAAGCACCGTTACGTCGTATCCGTTTTCGGCAAACAGTACGGGCATTACCTTTAACGCCTCGTTGTGCTTTGAAACGAGCGATTCGTTTTCACGCCTGTTCATTTCTACGGGCGTATATTCGTATCCGCCGAGTAATGCGGGCGATGCAAAATTCGTATATCCGCCGAATGAAATAGTGTTTTTGTAGTAGGTAAAGCCTGAGAATTTTTCTTTAAGCTCCGGCTTTTCCTTGAATATGTACGGTATGTACTGCCCCATCGCCCTATCGAGCATTATCACAACGACGTTTTTGCCGTTTTTGCTCAGCTTGAAGTCGGGAATACCGTCAGTCTGCACAGTTACTTCCTTTACGGATGAGCTTATCGTAAATGCGTTTACTGCGGACATACCGCCTACGGCGATAGTTGCCGTCAGCAGTATATACGACATTACCCGTCTGAATTTTATTGCGCATATTGCTATAAGAGCGACGAGCGCCAATACGATAATTACATTCAGCACCTGTGAGAAAACGGAGAACGAAACGCCGTTTTCGTACTGAAGCGTCGGGGAGATAACGCCGAGCTCTGTTCCGAAGAACATATAATTTATGATCGCAACGGCAGAGAATATCCACACGAAGCGTTCAAACATAACCTTTCCCTTAGGGCTTGCAAGCCAATAAAATACGCCGAGCCAGACGAGGAAAAATCCCACAGCCATACAAGCGGAGCTTACAAGATACCACATAGGGTTATGAAAATGCGATGCGTCTATATATTCCTGGGGCGATGCCGAAATAAACGTTGACGGAATAAGAAGTCCCATAAGCACCGCAAGAAATACCGCGCCCGAAATGAAGTATTTACGCTTCGGCTCGTATACGGCAGTCTTTTCGCTTTTCGGAAGATGCGTTTTTATGACGTTCAGCAAAAGCGGCATCTGGAGCAAAAGTCCGAGGCACAAAAGCGCCTGATTGATCTTGTCGGTTGCTCCTGCCGATGCGATAAACGCAATAACGCACGCAATTCCTACTGCCGACAGCGAATATCTCAATACCTTCTGAGGATCTTTTATCTTGTAGAATATATTTTTCAAAAGCGAAAATACGTTGTTCAGCGTCCAGTAAAATACAAGGCACGAGGGTGACGTATAAAGAAATACGAGGAAGAACAGCGCCATAGCGTAAAGCTGTATCTTCGTTTTAAGAGGGAAGCCCTTTAAGTAAATAGCGCTTGACACGACGTTGACCGCGGTCATAAGTATCGGCAAAAGGTTTACGGTGATACTGCCGATAACTATAAGACCGTCAGGCGCTCCGAGATCCTTTATAGGACCGAACGGTACTCCGTCAAGAACTTCAAGCCCCGACAAAAACTGATACGCCGCCATAAAGAACGGTATTTCCAAAAGCAGAGATACAGAGCCGTTAAGTGCGTTCGTCGGCTTGTAATCGTTCTGTCTGTAATACGTTTGCAGTATCATCATTCTCTCGTCGCCCGAGAATGTTTTTTTGATGTGTGATACGCCCTTTTGAAGCTTTGCTTCAACGTCACGCGTTTTTTCCTGCATTGCGTCTGCGCGCTTATACAGCGGCAAAACGAGGATATTCATAAGCAGGCTGAGGAATATTATTGCAATTCCGGGATTTTCGACGATACTGTTTGCGCCTCTGAATATTATCTCAAATACGAGCTTCAACGGGCCTAAAAAGATAGTTTCAAGAATGGTTATAAACGACATTTTGCTTTTCTTGTCCTCCTTTTTCCGTAAGCTCTGAATATTTGTTCAAAAGATAGTCTGCCGTAAGAGCTGCGCCGAGCGAGGGATTTGCCCACGTTTCTTCCTTGACGGTCTTGCGGCCGACAGCGTATTTCGGGTCAGATATGCACGTGTCGATAACGTCCTTAAGGCAGTGCATATTTTCCTCCGTCAGCTGACAGCCGAGGCAGGGAAGTGCCGATACCGTCCAAAGCGGGCGGTCAAGCCACCAGGCATCGTAAGGGCTGAGATCAAAGCTCGGATCCGTATAAATGACGGGCTTATCGTATACGAGAGTAAAATCGAATATGACTCCCGAAAAGTCGGAGATAAGTATATCCGATCTTGAAAGAACGTCAAAATTGTCCGTATCGGAGTTCCATTCAAATTTATCGTTTGTCGGATAATCACGCATAAGCCCCTCGATAAGCTCCTTTTCCGAGGTGAAGGACTGCGGGTGCGGACGGACTATAACGTGATAGCCCGTATTTATCAGAACGTCAAGTATTTTTCCGCCGTACACGCTCAGTATGGCGCTTTTGCCCCAGGAGGGAGCAAGCAGCACCGTTCTTTCGTGCTTCGGTATATCGCCGCTTTCCTTAAGCCTTTTTGCCATTTCGTCCATATACGGAATACCCGTTATGACGAGCTCCTTTTCGGGAAGTCCCCTCAGCTTTTCAAGCGCACGCACGTCGTCTATCTGATACTGACCTGAAAGCAGTATGCTGTCGTAGTAATCTATGCCGAACATTCTGTAAAGCGTTATTTCGCTTGCCGCGTGGGGAATGTGAACGTAGTGATCGACGAGCTTTGATCTTTTCCACTGGTAAACGTCAAGACCGGGCGTCGTTGACAGCAGGATAGATGCGTTCAGAAAATTCAGCTTCATAAACGCCTTGCTTTCCGTTCCGATATATTCCGCCTTTATATGCGGATATTTGTTTTCAAGCGCCTTATCGTCCTCTGACATCGTCATATAAACGGTATTGACGCCTCTTTTGTCAAGCTCGCGGCAGATAGGCTCAAATACTGACCAATATCTTTTATTATCCGAAAAAATGACGATCGGTATTTTTTTATCGTCGATCTTTGCGTTGCCGCCGCTGAATTTAAATCTCAGCTTGATAAACAGCATGCGAAGTGAAAATATGCTTGCACCGATAACACCGATCAGTATCGTAAAGAGCATACTTCCCGTTCCCGGGTCGATATACAGTAACATAATTAATTATCTCCATAAAACACCCGCACGGCAACGTTGGCGTGCGGGCGGCAAGGCGTGCGCCTTATTTGCTTTTTTTGAAAATTTCTTTGAAATCAGCCGCCGCAAATATACCGCAGATGAGTACAACGACGGTGCACACGATCGGAATAAGCTCGAATTTGGGAGCCTGTCCTTTAAACAGTCCGAGAACCATGGGTATTACCGCTATCCACGCGCAGTACGTTACGTTCAGCGCCATAGCCTTAGATGCGCCGATCTGTGAGATAGCCTTGTAGTAATATAGGTAAGAAAGCGTTGCAAAAAGTCCTGCAATAACGATTGCGGGGATAAGCCACTTTGTTTCGGGTGTGAAAAGGTCAACTGTGAAGCCCCAGCCCTTGATAGCGGGAAGAATGATGACAGCGTACGTAAGAGCAGACGTTGTCTGACGTATTTGCAGTGCATATTCGTCCTTTACCTCGGGATCTGTAAGGCACTTTGCGAGAATGACAGCCTCAATACCCCAACCGAATGCGCACATCGCCGCACCGAGAAGACCGAGCCAGAAGTTTTCAATGTTAAGCTCTGGAGAGTAGCTCAGACCGTAAACTCCCGCAAGCGTTGCGATAAGAAACAGCCATTGATACCATTTCATCTTTTCTTTGAGGAATATGTAAGCGAGTATTGCTCCGATAGCAGGGAACACCGCACTTGCAACAGCGCCTATTGAAGCACCCATATACGTAAGAGCCATAACGTAGCCCGTCATTCCGACAGGACCGCCTATCAGTGCGGCAACGACTACCCATTTTCCGCTCTTTGTTTTCGTAAGAGCGCGCCATACGTTTTTAAGATTTCCTCTGACACCGTTATACGCCGTTGCCCATATTGCCGATGAAGCATCGTGGATAAACGTGCTTATGAACGTAACGAACAGAAGCGATTCCAAAGAGCAGAACGGCTCCATACCCGTTGCTAAAGTAAGAACGTACGAGGCTATTGCCCAAGTAATACCTGCAATTATACCTGCGATCATCAGTTATTTCCTCCTTGTATATCCTTGTATTCGGATATAAAATTCTTAAGCCTTGAATAACGCTCGGATGCCCAATTCTCCATGGGCTCCCCATCGTATGGCACGCGTGTTTTTGCCCACAGCGTCCACAGATAGTCAACGTATATCTTGCTTGCAAGAAAATGCTTTCTGTCCTTAAGATCGGGCGCTTTTCCGAGGTATGACGTTAAGAGCGCTGTGTCACATTCGCCGTCGAAGCCCGCTTCGATGGAAACGTCCGCAAGATCCCACATACCGTCGTTCATACCCGCGTACTCCCAGTCGATAAGATACATACGGCCGTTGCCGAGCACCCAGTTTTCACACAGCGGATCGTTGTGGCACGGAACCTTTTCTGCGCTTATCGCCTTGTCCGTTTCCGCCTTTATCTGCATTACCGTCTTTTTTATTTCAGCGTAATCGTCGTACATCGGTACGTTTTTGTCCTTGATTATCTTCTCGTAGCCCTCTGCCATTTCAAATACCTCAAAAGGCACGCCCGTATTTTCGCCGC
>JAFYMA010000256.1 GCA_017556845.1 Clostridia bacterium
ACGAGTAAGGAATATAAAGAAAAAAAGACCGCGTTACTCGGAGAAATGTGGGCTAATAAAGCGATAAACGACTTGTATGAGCCGGGATCGACCTTCAAGACCGTTACCTGCTCTATGGCACTCGAAGAGGATATAGTATCACGCGGCAGCGATTATTATTGCCCCGGATACCATATCGTAGACGGATACGGTAAGATAAAATGCCATAAAACGTACGGTCACGGCGATCTTACGTTCGAGGTAGGACTTCAGAAGTCTTGTAACCCCGTAATGATGATAACGGCGGAAAAGCTCGGCAGAGAAACATTTTACGAATATTATGAGGCGTTCGGATATAAGGAGCTTACGGGTATAGATCTGCCCGGTGAGGTTAAAACGTATTGCCACAGCTATGAGAATTTCCATCAGACAGAGCTTGCGGTGTACTCCTTCGGTCAGACGTTTAAGGTAACTCCGATAAGACAGCTTACGTCTGTTTCAAGTATTGCAAACGACGGCGTTCTTGTGACACCCCACGTTGTTAAGCAGATACTTGACAGCGACAGCAACGTAGTAAAGAATTTTGAAACACAGGAAAAAAGACAAGTCATATCCGCCAAAACGGGCGATGAGATATGCGATATAATGGAAAAGGGCGTAACTAACGGTGTAGGTGCCGTTAACGCATACGTTCCGGGCTATAAGGTCGGGGCGAAAACTGGTACGTCCGAAAAGAGAGATAAGGCTGACTCGATGGGAACATTTACCCTCAGAGTAGGCTCGTGTGTGTCTGTTGCTCCTGCGTATGATCCTGAGGTCACGCTGATAGTTATAGTTGACGAGCCGAATCTTGAATTAAGCCGTACGGAAGGCTCTATCGTAGCCGCTCCGTATAACAGTAAGATATTGGCGGAGGTGTTGCCGTATTTGGGTATAGAGCCCGAATACTCAACGAGTGAGTCTGAAACGAAGCAGTCAACGATGGGCAGCTATGTCGGTGCAGATATCTCTGCTGCGAAAAATAAATTGCAAAGCCTTGGATATACCGTTATAGTCAAGGGAAGCGGTGCTACCGTAACAGCGCAAATGCCCAAAGCGGGCGATACGCTCGTTATAAAGGGCGGAAGCGTTATACTTTACACGGGTACGGCTAATGAGGAAAAAACCATAACCGTCCCCGACGTTATGGGAAAATCTCCTGCACAGGTCAATAAGCTTGTAACCGATGCGGGATTGAATATAAGCGTTGTCGGTGCGGTTGCATCAAAATCAGCGTATGCGGTAAAACAGTATCCGAGTGCAGGTTCGTCCGTTTCAGCGGGAACTGTTGTGACTGTGGAATTTATGTATATGGACGAGATACTCGGCAATACTGACTGATTTCTGCTGAAACACGGAAGTTTAAAGATATTAACCGAAAAAGGTGATCTTATTAAACTTTTGGAGCTTTTAATGGGCGTGTGTATCGTAAGAACGAGCGGTCCTTTGACGGATACGGAAATAAACTGCATTCGGGAAAACTCATCTGAAATTGAAAATGGTGATATGTTTATAGCGATGGCGGGCAGTACGTATGACGGTACTGACTACATCGCGCAGGCGGTACTCAACGGAGCATCATGTATCGTGCGAGAGGGCGGAGGAGAGTGCTGTATTCACGCTGACGGAGTGTGCTTCATTCAGGTCAACAACGTAAGACGTGCGTGTGCTGTGATCTGGAGCAATTTTTACGGAAATCCCGAAAGATATCTGCATCTTATCGGCGTGACGGGAACGAACGGAAAAACGACCGTTTGCAAGATGATAAAGCATATATTCGACTTTTGCGGTGAAAAATGCGGAATAATCGGCACGGTCGGAAACGGTATCGGTGACAATATCGTTCCGTCGAATATGACGACACCCGCTCCGAGAGAGTTTTTTCGTCTGCTTGAAGAGTATAGGAAGTGCGGTGCTCATACAGTCGTGCTCGAGGCTTCCTCTCACGCATTGAAGCAGGAACGTCTTTCTCCGTGTCTGTTTGACATTGGTATACTTACGAATATAACTTCCGACCACCTTGATTTTCACAAAACGAAAGAGGATTATATATCTTCAAAATGCAAGCTGTTTACACAGAGCAAAATATCTCTTCTGAACGGAGACGATCCGTCTGTAGATATTGTGTGTAGGCGTATTCGCGGTACGAAGCGTATATGCAGTATAAACGGTTGCGGTGACGTTAAGGTGAAAAATATTACCGATAACGGATTTTCCGGAAGCGAATTTGATTATAACGGAATAAAAGTAAGGCTTCCTTTGGCAGGTATATTCAATGTGTATAACGCAATGCAGGCGATAGCATCTTGTGAAATAATGGGTATATCTGCTCAAAAAAGCGCTTCTGCACTTGAATGTATGCCTTGTGTTAAGGGCAGATGCGAGGTGCTGGGATCACTTGGCGTCAGCGTACCGTTTACTGTCGTTATAGATTTTGCACATACTCCCGACGCTCTTGAGAATATACTGAAGATATGCAAGGGTGCATCAAAGGGGAGGATCATTACTGTTTTCGGCTGCGGCGGTGACAGAGATAAAACAAAGCGCTCTGCAATGGGCAGGATCGCCTCACGCATTTCAGATCTTACCGTGATAACGTCTGACAATTCACGCTCGGAGGATCCGATCGGAATAATAAAGGAAATTCTTAAGGGCGTTGATAAAAACAGCAGATATACCGTAATACCTGACAGGACTGAGGCTATAAAATACGCTCTTGATGCGGCAAAGGACGGTGACGTCGTTTTGCTTGCCGGCAAGGGACACGAGGAATACGAAATAAATTCTCAGGGCATACGTCCGTATTCTGAAAGAAATATAGTACGAGAGCATCTCGTAAACAAATATGCGAAGGATAGTTAAATGAATAAAAAGACGTTATTTACGTTGAAGACGGCTGCGCAGTGGTGCGGCGGTGAATATACAGGTGATGATGTTGACGTTTGTTCGGTAATAATCGACTCAAGAGATGCAGTAAAAGACGAAAAAATGATGTTTGTTGCACTTGAGGGCGAAAACACCGACGGACACAGATTTATCAAGTCAGCACTTGAAAACGGTGCAAATTGCGTTTTGTGCAAGCAGGCACCCGTTGACTCAAACGCTATTATCGTGAAGGATACGCTCAGGGCGCTTGGCGATATTGCGGAAAATTATAAAAAGCAAAAAAAGGTATTTACCGTGGGCATTACGGGAAGCGTCGGCAAAACTACAACGAAGGAGCTTACCGCATCCGTATTTTCAAAAAAATATAAAACGTATAAGACCGACGGCAATTACAACAGCGTTATAGGTCTTCCCCTTACGGTATTCAAAATGCCCGATGACTGTACTGCATCAGTGCTTGAAATGGGAATGAGTGCCCGCGGTGAAATATCTGCCATGGCAAGGGTCGCGCGTCCTGATACTGCAATAATAACGAATATCGGTACGTCACATCTTGAAATGCTGAAAACAAGAGAAAATATTCTGCGCGCAAAGCTTGAAATAACAGATTATTTTGATGAAGGCTGTACTCTTGTTATGAACGGAGACGATCCGTTTTTGTGGGAATACCGTAATGAGCATACAGAGTTCCGAAAAATATACGCAGGTATAAATAACGGCAGTGCTGATTTCAGAGCATTAAACGTCATAAACGAAAGCACTAAAATGAGATTTGACGTATACGTTAAAGCTGAGGACAGGATAGTAAGCGACGTTGTTATACCCGCCGTCGGCATTCATAACGTATTGAACGCGGTGTGCGTTTTTGCCTGCGCATATAATGCGGGAATAGACGAAAACAGCATAAAAGAAGGATTTCTTGATTATAAAACGACGGGTATGCGTCAGAAAATATACGGAGTCGGTGAATATACTTTCGTTGCGGATTGCTACAACGCATCTCCGGAGTCGATGAAGGCGTCGTCTCTTATGCTCTCACAAATGGCAAAAGAAAAAAACGTACGCTCGCACGCAGTGCTCGGCGAAATGCGTGAGCTTGGCGATACCGCACACCAACTGCATATGGACGTAGGCAGAGCAATGTACGAAAACGGTGTTGATTTTCTGTATCTGTGGGGAAGCAACGCCTGCGCAATAGGTAAGGGCGCAATAGAAGCGGGAATGCCGAAGGAAAACGTATTTATGTTTGAAAGCGGAGGAGAATACAGTCTTTTGAGTAAGACCGTACGTGCTAATCTTAAAAAAGGCGACACGGTTCTTTTTAAGGCGAGCAGATACGTAAGGCTGGAAGAAGCAATAGAAAATCTTGAAGGATATTTGAAGAATATTTGATATGAATGAACAAATAATTTTATTTATAGTGTGTCTTGCCGCATCGCTTCCGATGTGTGCGGTCATTACACGGATACTTATCCCAAAATTGAAAAGTCTTAAAATGGGACAGAAGATACTTGATATCGGTCCGCGCTGGCATAAGGGCAAGGAGGGAACGCCTACTATGGGCGGCCTTGCCATGATAATAACGGCACTCATTGTAGGTGTTATCTCACTCGTGTACTGTGTTGCAAAGCAAGGCGTGCCGCTTAATCTTAAGGGAATTTTTACACTTATAATGGCGCTTTTATACGGTGCAATAGGGATAATCTATGACCGTGTAAAGCTTCTTAAAAAGCAAAACGAGGGCTTGACGGCAAAACAAAAATACCTTTTACAGCTTGTGATTGCAGAA
>JAFYMA010000257.1 GCA_017556845.1 Clostridia bacterium
GCTCCGATGTGTAGCGGCGGCTTGCGTTTTCCTGCCCGTCGGTCGTGATAACGAACACGGTGTGTTGCGGTACGTCCTCCTTGCGCGCGTATTTGTGAATGTTGGCAATATGGTGTATTGCTCCGCCTATTGCATCAAGTAATGCAGTACAGCCTCTGACCGTATAATCTCCGCGTGTCATTTTCGGAACGTCGGAAAGTCTTATACGATCGTGTAATACCTCGCTTTCGTTGTCAAACAGTACGGTTGAAACGTAGCATTCGCCGTCCTGCTCCTTTTGCTTTTCGATCATCGAATTGAATCCGCCGACAGTGTCATCCTCCAAGCCTGCCATAGATCCGCTTCTGTCAAGAATAAATACGAGCTCTGTAACGTTGTTTTTCATAATTAAAACCTGCCTTTCTTCTGATGAATGAATTATACATCACAAAAAGGCAGGTAAGGTCGCATACGAAGCGACATTTTTTACGTTAAATATACAGCTTGTTTTCTTTGGCTTCCGAGCAACGGTCAAGCAGACGCTCGTACAGTGCGTTCGTCAAGGACACTTGCGATCACATCGGAAACGGATCTGCACCCGCCCGTCGGACTGTAATATATACTGTATATCATTTTGTACCTCCGAGCAGGCTCTGGTCAAATGCAAACAACGCCTCATTGATCTGAAATATATCGTAAATGCCTCTCGTTATAAAATATTCTACGATTATATCGAATTTGCTGCTGTGTGACAGGGCAAAGCCTGCCTTACACAAAAGCTCGCGCGTTTCGGAGATCGAAAGCTCCAACGCTATGGCAAAGGCTACCGCTGTCGGCTTTGAGGGCTTGTAATTCACGTCACTGCGTATTTTTGAAAAGAGCTTTCTGTCGATGTTTGCTTTTTTGTAGCACTCCGAGTCAGACATACCGCTTTCGTCTATCTTCCTCAAAAGCATCTGTGAAAAGCTTTCGTCTATTTGTGAAAGCACCTTTCCAAGCTCACTTTCTTCATTGCACGTGTCGTATGAACAAAAATCGTACGCTTCACTGCTTGCTTTGCTTGATTTGCTTAATGAACGGAACAGAGATCCTCTTTGCTTTTCACGGCATGCATCCAATGCATTTTTTGCATAATGATCGTCAATGTATTCACTGATGTCCGAAAACAGCTTTTCGCCTATTGAAAATGACGCCTTGTCGAATATAACGATATAAACCGTCATATCGTTTTTGAACAGAAAGCTGCTTATGACGTTGATTGCCACCTTCAGCGCCTCGTCCTTCGGATAACCGTATATGCCGGACGAGATCAGCGGAAATGCGACGGACGTGCAGTTGTACTGTTTTGCTAAATTCAGAGATTCGCGGTAGCACGATTCAAGCAATTCACGCTCGCCGTTTTTTCCGTTTTTGTATATCGGCCCTACGGTATGTATGACGTATTTGCATTTCAGATCATACCCATTCGTTATCTTTGCTTTACCCGTTTCACAGCCGTTCAGCGTCCTGCATTCTTCAAGAAGCTTTTTTCCTGCGGCTCTGTGGATCGCTCCGTCAACACCGCCGCCGCCAAGCAGTGAGTTGTTTGCGGCGTTTACAATGGCATCGACGTTCATTTTGGTTATATCGTTTCTGACTATTTCAAGCGGCATTGAATATCACCTCGTAATAAATTAAGCTGTGCGGTGTGTTACCCTACGGGACTGTATGTGCGTAAAATGTCCGTTATATCCTGCTTATATGCGTTTCCGTTAAGAACGTCGCCGTTCGGTGAAAACGATATGCATTTTATGTTATACGGGTCTTCGACGTACGGGTTTTCAACGTGAGTGACCGCGAGGTATTCGCTGAGATATTCAAGGGCGTTTCCTTGAGGAAAAACTATATTTCCGCTTCCTTGTGAAAGCCCCATAGCTTCAAATTCACTGAGTATTTTTCTTGTTTTTTCGTTGTACGGGTTTTCGTGCTCTTTGCTTACGAGCCACGCGGGCTGAAGCTGTATCGGTATACCGCAGATACGAGCTTCTTTTGCGAATAGCTTCACAATATCAAGAGGTATCGTTTCCTGATGAAAAGCATCAACCGATATTCGCAGATCGTTTACGCCCGATGTGTAAAGTCCCTGCGCTATTCTTTTTATATCGCTCGGAGCTTTTGAAAAAAATCCGTTTGTTATGACCTGACGCTTCGGTATATTCAGCTCCTTTGCACAGGACATGATCTCAAAAACGACGTCTGAATATAAAAGCGGCTCTCCGCCAAAGGTCATTACTGTCTGTATAGGATATATCTGTGCTGTTTTTCTGACCGCCTCTGATGCAACGTCGGCGGATATATGATCTCCGATACCTGAATGAGTACCCTCGGAGCAGTGCTTGCATTTTCCCGTGCAGGCATACGTTATAACAAATTCTATTTTAGAAAGATTTCTGAGGTATTCGTTCATAATGAATACTCCTTTTGCGGTGTACAGACCGTTTTTTGCGTTATTTTATCTTCTTTCCGTCAGAAAAGGCACGTCCTACACGCTGTCCGAAGCTCCAGTAAGCGTGACTTACGCTGTCGTATATTATCGGATCGAGCTTTTCAGCGTCGATCGCGCCCTTTTCGTCAAGTATGCTTTCGTCCGCCGATACGTTTACTATGCGTCCGATGCAGATGCCGTCCTCGTTGAATTTCAGAAGCTCACATTCCACGCTCATAGGCAATTCATCAATTATAGGAGCGTTTACAAATTCGCTTTTCGTTGCGTGAAATCCCGCTTTTGCAAATTTATCGGGCACGTCGTTTGCCGAAACGATGCCTACGTTGTCGCACGGTACGACCGTTTTGACCGTAGCGAAGCTCACCGTGAAGGCTTTTGACTTTTTTATATTTTCCGTTGTTTTATGCTCGTCTGCAAGGCAGAGCATTACAAGACCCGTATCATATATACCGCCCCAGGCGGCGTTCATTGCGTTCGGCGTTCCGTTTTCGTCATACGTTCCGACGATAAGCACAGGCATTGGATAAAGCCAGGTTTTTGATCCGAAATTTTTACGCATAGTTATCTCCTTTGCATAGTTATCAATCAAATATAATTATACCACAAATACGCCGAATATTCAACAATTTTGTTGAAGTATTTTATAAAATACGCAAGGTGCTTTATGCAGTGCAGGTCAAAAAACGAAAAAACTATTGACAAATCAAACAGTCTGTTGTATAATGCAAGC
>JAFYMA010000258.1 GCA_017556845.1 Clostridia bacterium
CGTCCGTCATTTTATCAAGCTTTGACTTGTCGCATTCAAGAACGGGAATGTGACGCTCATGAGCTAAAGCTATAAGCTGACCGAGCGAGCCGCTTTTCTCCGAGCGTATAACGAATATCTTATCAGTTTCAGTTCCTTTTTTTAACAGCTCGCGTACGGCGTTTCTGCCGTAAACGATATTTTCTTTATTTTCAAGTTCCATAATTAACTCCGAATTTCAGTATGATTATTTATAATAACACAAAAAAACGTTTTTGTACACATATAATTATAAAAATTTACAATATTCTTTATTTGCAACGCGAGTAATTCGGGTTGACAACGATACAGAAAAGTGCTATAATCAATGCAAATTATTAACAGAGGTTTTTTATGAACTGCAAAAATATATCAGCTTATGCCAAGATCAATTTATTTCTCGAGGTTATCGGCCGCTTGCCTGATGGATATCACCTTTTGCAAAGCGTTATGCATTCCGTCGACATCAGCGACAGCGTTACAGTATCGCTCAATAATAGCGGACAGTATACCGTAAATTGTTCTTCCGGCGATATACCGCCTGAAAGTAATCTTGCAATCAAGGCGGCAAAATGCTTTTACGAAAATTCTAATGCCGATTTTACGGGTGTACATATTGACATTGAAAAACGTATACCGATGTGCGCAGGTCTTGCGGGCGGATCTACCGATGCTGCAGCCGTATTCGTTGTTCTTAACGATCTTCACGGAGAAATCTTTTCACGGGAGCACCTCTGTGCTCTCGGTAAAAAGGTCGGCGCGGACGTTCCGTTCTGCATACTCGGAAAGGCTGCATTTGCCCAGGGAATAGGAGAGGTGTTAGCTCCGATAGAGCCTCTGCCCGAATGTTATATCGTCGTAGCTATCGGAAACGGCGAGGAGATAAGCACGAAGTGGGCTTTTTCTCAGCTTGATAATGATACTGACAGAGAAATACAGAATGTTGAAGGCATACTTGATGCCATGAGCAGCGGCGATCTTGAATGTATCAGTTCAAGGCTTTACAATGTTTTTGAAACGGTCTCGCCGCATAATCAGCAGATCAAAAGCATAATGATGAAGCATTCGGCGTGCGGTGTTTTGATGAGTGGAAGCGGTCCTTCCATATTTGGATTGTTCAAAACGGAGAACGATGCAAAAAATGCAGAGCAGGAGCTTAAAAACGCGGGTAACAGAGCATTTTTCTGCAAGCCTATAAGATGAATATTAAGTAATACGGCAGAGTCATCTGCCGTATTTTGCTTAAAAAAATCAATTTTCTATTGATTTATTTATTTTTTCGTGATATAATAAACAAAATAATGGGAAAGTATGCGGTAATGTTGTATGTGTGAAAAAACGAATGGGGAATATATGGGTATATGCGATATGCTCCGTTCTTATGCACAAGATGAAAATACAAGACTTCATATGCCGGGACACGGCGGAGTCGGAATTATGGATCTTTCGTATGAATACGACGTTACCGAAAATGCCAGAACCGACAATTTGTACGATCCGTCAGACGGCGGATACGTCGATTCAACGCTCCGAATGATAGAGCAAACGTATGGATCAACGGCGAGCATTATTTCTGCACACGGCGCTACTGCGGCTATTCAGTCGTCTGTATACTGCTGCAGAGTACTTAAGGGCAAGCGCTTTTTCGTACATCGGAAATGTCATGCTTCGGTCATAAATGCTCTTACGATGTGCGATTGCGAAATGACGTATTTTACTGACATTACGCATCTTGATTTTATGCTTGATCATCCGTGCGATGCAACTGTTATTCTCACAAGCCCCGATTATTACGGCGATATTGAGCCTGTGAGTAAATATTCGGATTTGTGCAAAAAATACGGCGCATATCTTATAGTTGACAATTCACACGGCGCACATTTGCTATGGTGTAAGGATAATATGCATCCGCTGACGCTCGGTGCTGATTTTTGTATTGATTCGATGCACAAGACGACGCCGACGCTTACGGGCGGTGCGTTGCTCCATTCGGTGAAATGCAAAAGAGATCTTATGCTTAAGGGCGTACGTTTGTTTGCATCCACATCACCGTCATATCTTATCGCCGCCTCAGTCGAAAAAAGCGTTCAGCTTATGAACGATAAGGGAAAAGAGCTTCTTTTGAGGCTTGAATCGGAAATATCCGATATTGAAGATCCGTTGAAGTCTATCGGATTTTGCAGATATAAAAGCGAATTATACGATCCCTGCAGACTGACTGTTGAATCGCAGTGTCATAACGGTAAATACTACGATATGACCAAGGTGTGCGACTATCTTGCAGAAAACGGAGTTGTAGCCGAATTTGCAAGTAAAGATAAATGTGTTTTTATCGTTCCCGTTTTTACAAAGAGAAGCGATCTTCAAAAACTGCTTACGGTTTTGGAATCGTTTACGAAAAAATATAAGCCCGATTGCGATAATAAATTTTGTAACGTTTTTCCGATACCGAAAAGATCTATCGGAATAAGACGGGCACTTCTTTCTCGCAGTGAGAAAATGCCGCTTGATATAGCGATAGGAAAGGTGTCAGCAGAGATAAAATACGTCTATCCGCCGGGAATACCGATAGTTTTGCCGGGCGACGTAATAGATGAAAAAACTGCTTTGATCCTTGCAGAAAATAAAATAACGGATATAGAAGTTGTATCAGATGAAGAAGGTTAAAATTGACCGTTTATACGGCAATGAAACAATAAAAAAATATATTGAGGACAGAATAAACGGCGGCAATCTTTTTCATGCAGTGATCCTGTCGGGAAAAGAGGGAAACGGTAAAAGTACTCTTGCAAAGCAGATAATTTCTGCTATCGCGTGCCGCTCTCAAATAGCTCCGTGCGGTCAGTGCGATGCGTGCAAAAAGATATTGAACGATGAATGTGTCGATATTCATATCATCAAACTGCCGGAAGGCAGAAGCTTCGTTCCGATAGACAGCGTGAGAGCCATTTACGATACCGTTGCATATAAGCCGAATGACCTGGATTTCAAGGTGTACCTGATACAAAAGGGTGATAAAATGCTTCCGCAGGCGCAGAATGCATTGCTTAAGCTGCTTGAAGAACCACCGGAGAACGTATACTTTTTTATTCTTTGTGAGGATGAAAAAAAGCTTTTGCCGACTATCCGTTCGCGGTGTGAGGTCTTTCGCCTGCAGGAGTTTTCAGCAGAAGAGCTGCTGAAATATCTTCAGGATAATTATGAGTACGGCGACCACAAAGCCGCTTCATCACTTGCGCAGGGCTCTCTCGGCTTGGCAGTCAAGATGCTCAGCGGCGATGACCCTGCAATAAAACGCAGACAAATTTCCGACAGACTCGTTGAGCTTTTGCTTGACAGATCCGTAAGTGAATTTGAATTTATCGCGTTTCAATATGAAAACATCAAATCTTTGCAGGAGCTTTTTGAAATATATAAGCTTTTGCTTTCCGCATTGCGAGATATCCTTGCCGCAAAGGAAAGCGACAGCGCAGAGCTTTTGTATTACGAAAATACCGAAAAGCTTGATGATTATGCAAACCGCTATTCGTCATTTACACTGGCTTCGATGTGTAAGGCTATGTTGGACGTTTTGTCCAATGAAGCTGTGAATACACGCTTGCCTCTTACGATAACGGGTGCATCTTCAAAGCTTTGGGATATGAAATTTAACGGAGAAAAATAATGTCTGAGATCAAAACGAATAAGAATAAGAATTTCGGCTATAAAAAGGGATATCGCAAGCCCGTTAATAATAAATCTGCGGCTGATAAGGAAGAAAACGTATCGTCTGCCAACAATTCGAAAGCACCGAAACGGACAGATTATACCCCACCGGTAATTGAAATACCTTCGGATATGATCCCTATGCCGCAGACACCTGTTGTTGAAAAGGAATACGATCTGACGTTTAACGGTGAGTTCGTCACCGTTATCGAAGAGCCGAAAGAAAAAACGTATGAAATAGTAGGAGTAAAATTTGACAACTCCGAAAAGGTATACTATTTCGATCCGAAGGAAAATAAATATGCGATCGGAGATCACGTTATCGTAGAAACGGCAAGAGGGCTTGAATTCGGCGAGATCACGGTTGAAAACAAATGTGTGCCTGAAAAAGAAGTAGTTTTGCCGCTTCGCAGTGTAGTGCGCCTTGCAACCGATGAGGACGAGGCTAAAAACAAAGAGAACGCCGAAAAGGAAAAGCAGGCGCTTATCGAATGTGAAAAGCTCGTTTTGAAGCACGAATTGCCGATGAAGCTCGTAGAAGCTGAATATACGTTTGATAATACAAAGCTGTTGTTTTATTTCACTTCCGATTCAAGAGTTGACTTCAGAGAGCTTGTAAAGGATCTTGCCTCTTTGTTCAAAACAAGGATAGAATTAAGACAGATCGGAATACGTGACGAGGCTAAAATGATGGGCGGACTCGGCATATGCGGAAGAGTTTTCTGCTGTAAAGCATTTCTTGCCGATTGCGGTCAGGTATCAATGAAAATGGCAAAGGAGCAGAATCTTTCGCTTAACTCAGCGAAGATATCGGGAACTTGCGGAAGGCTTATGTGCTGCCTTAAATTTGAGCACGAAACGTACGAGGAGGAAGCAAGATTGACACCTAAGATAGATTCCTTGGTTCGTACGCCCGACGGCGACGGAGTTGTAGTTGATTCAGCACCGCTTGCAGGCACGGTTATCGTACGTCTATCCTCAGCTCCGGATGCACCGCCTAAGCAGTATCACAGAGATGACGTAAAAAGCATCGGATACGTAAAGCGAGAGAAAAACGAAGCAGAGGCGAAAAACTGATATGAAATTTCTTGTTATGTCCGTTACTGCAGGTGAAGGCCATAATATCACGGCAAGTGCGATAAAAGAGGGTTTTGAGCATCTTGGCCACGAATGTCAGATACTTGATACGTACGATTATATAAACAGACTGCTCGCAAAATCGCTCGATAAGGGATACCTTTCTGCTACGAAATACCTGGAGTCGTGGTATGCTAAGGGCTATAAATGGTTTGAGGATATAGGCCCCGAAAGCGATTTCAGAACGGTTTTCAGAGCAACGCACGCAGTCGTTGCAAAAAAAATAATAAGCTATATTTACGATTATGCACCGGATGCAATATTCGTTACACATTCATTTGCCGCCTCGTTGCTTGATGTCATCCGTGAAAAGTATATAATCGGATGCAAAATATACGGCATAGTAACTGATTTTTGTATGCATCCGTTCTGGGAAGAGGCTACCCGGATAGATTACGTTGTCATAGCTAACGAGCTTTTGGAGCATCAAGCAAGAAAAAAAGGATTCAGTAAAGAACAGATATTGCCGTTTGGCATTCCGATCAAACTGAAATTTGACAAAAAATGCACCGCCGACGAAAAAAGGCAGCTGAGAAAAAAGCATGGATTTGATGAAAACTTGCTTACGGTCATCGTTATGGGCGGCAGTATGGGATTCGGCAATATTGAGAATAATATTTCTATGTTGGACACGCTTGACCTTGATATGCAAATAGGCGTTGTTTGCGGCAAAAATCAGAAAATGTTCAGCAGCCTTTCCGAAATGACGTTCAAAAAGAACGTCAGAATATTCAGCTATATTGACTTTGTGGACGAGCTTATGGAATGTGCTGATATATTTGTTTCAAAGCCGGGCGGTCTCACAACGTCCGAGGCTCTTGCCAAGGGGCTTGCCATGGTGATAGTAAACCCAATTCCCGGTATTGAGGACAGAAACGCGGATTTCCTATGCAATAACGGTGTTGCAATGCGTGTTACCGATGCGTGCGATATTTCCGATATTATTTTTCAATATTTCAGATTTCCCGAAAAGCTTGATAATATGAGAAATAATATCTCTATCATAGCAAAACCGTCGTCTACACTTGACTTGTGTCGGTTTGCTGAAAAAAGAGTCGTAAAAGATTGATTATTGTAAGAAATTACATCTATTATTAATGAATAATTAATATTTGTATGTTACGATTAGTTGTTTAAACAGAAATGTTTTGTAACTAACTTTGTATTGAGGTAAGGAAAATGAAATTTAAGAGAATAGGTGTTTTAACATCCGGCGGCGATGCGCCCGGTATGAATGCGGCAATTCGTGCCGTTGTTCGTACAGCAATAGGAAGCGGAGTTGAAGAGGTATACGGAATATACGGCGGATATAAGGGACTTATCGATAACGATATGGAGCTGCTCGATATCAGAAGCGTATCCAATATCATATCAAGAGGCGGCACAATGCTTTATTCTGCACGCTGTAACGAGTTCAAGACCGAAGAGGGTATGCAGAGAGCCGTACAGGTCTGCAAGGACAGAGGAATAGACGGTATCGTTGCAATAGGCGGTGACGGTACGTTCAGAGGTGCGACCGATCTTACAAACAGAGGTATTCCTTGCATAGGTATTCCCGCAACGATAGATAACGATATTTCTTCCACGGACTACACTATTGGCTTCGAAACTGCTATGACAACGGTTGCGGATCTTATTGACAAGCTCCGTGATACGTGTGAATCACACGCACGCTGCAGTGTTGTTGAGGTTATGGGTAAGTACGCAGGCGATATAGCTATAAATACCGGCATTGCTACGGGCGCTATCGCGGTAGCTGTAAGAGAGATCCCCTTTGACGAGGAAAAGGCTATTGCTAAGATAGCGAAGGCGAGAGAAAACAAAAAGCGTAACATCATAGTTATCGTTGCAGAGGGTAAAACCGATTACGCAGAGGGCTTTGCAGAGCGTATTGAAAAGGCAACCGGCATAGAAACGAGATTCACTCGTTTTGGCCACGTTCAAAGAGGTGGTATTCCTACCGTAAGAGACAGAGTTACTGCATCTCGTATGGGCAAGGCTGCTGTTGTTGAGCTTCTCAACGGCAAGAGCAATCTCGTAATTTGCGAAAGAAAAGGCGTCATCACTTCGATGGATATAAATAAGGCTTTGAAGATAGACAGAATGTTCAAAAACCTTATGACTGATGCTGAATACGCAGAGCTTGAAAAGGAAGGAGTTCTTGAGGAAATGCGCGCTCACTGCGAGGCAAGAGCCGCAGCAAAGCTCGAACTTTACAAGCTGTCAGAAGAGATCTGCAAATAAAATAATGTACATAGAGCGCACGATTTGCAGTCTTCCGGGGCATGCTTATGTGCGCTTTGAATTTTAAGGTGGGTTGAAAAAATGAAAAAAATATTCTCAATACTTATATCAATTTGTATTTTTTTATCTGCTGCTGTGACTGTATCTGCTAAAGCGGACACAAATGCTCCGTATTGCAATCCCGACTATATTTTCAGCGACTGCGCAAAGGTTATATACGATACGTTATACGATTTTAACAACTACGAGGAGAATACGGAAACGATATATCCCGATGACTATTTTGTATATGTAGATATCAGAAACCGCGGAGTTAACGATGAAAATTTACAGAGCTTTATTGATTCGGTATTCCGTCAGATAACGGAAATGTTTTTCATAGACGGTCATTCAATAGGAATAAGAAGTTCTTCAAACGGCGTTTCCGCGCTTTATTTTTACACGTTGTACGATCTTGAAACTACAAAGGCTGCTGTTGAAAAAGTAGACAGCGTTGTAAACGATATTATAAAGCAAGCATCTGATATCCCCACGATTCAGGGAAAAGCACTTTTTGTACATAACTACCTTGCACTTAATAACAGATATAATTCTGATATTCTTGCAGGAGTACCAAGCTCCTCTGTTCCGTATACAGTCTTCAATATTTACGGTGCTTTGGTTGACCATAATGCAGTGTGTCAGGGATATGCGCTTGCATTTAATCATATAATGCGCCGTATGGGCTGCAGGGCAGATTTCGTTATGAGCACTGCGCTCAATCACGGCTGGAGTCTTATAGAAATTGACGGGCTTTGGTACCATGTTGATGTTACGTGGGATGACCCGACGTACGATAAATGCGGAAATCTGGATTATGAAAATTTCCTTTTGAGCGATGCGGGCATCAAGGCTACCGGACATAATTCCTTCGAC
>JAFYMA010000259.1 GCA_017556845.1 Clostridia bacterium
CTTAGGTGCAATATCATCACGTTTTACCGTCGGATAATATCTCTGCGGCTTGATGCTGCTGTCGATCGAAACAGCGCCCTTTTCACACAAGCGTTTAAGCATAACGTGGATCGTCGGGCGTGACCAGCCCGTTTCTTTTTCAAGCGAATCGGTTATTTCTCGAAGCGAAAGCGAAGATTCCGCCCACAAAAGCTTCATTATCTTCCATTCGCCTTCTGATAACGTAATATTGTCCATATAGTCCCCTCATTTGTCGACATTTGTTTACTGTGCTTCAAATATATCACGAGTGTAGACATTTGTCAACACTCGTTGTAAGCAATTTACAAAATATTCACAATAGTTAAAACAGGCAGAAACCGCTCCGTCATCTCAATGTACAAGTAAAACGTCCCGCAGAGATCATTCTGCAGGACGTTTTTGATACGTTTTTGATATTATATTTTCATAATTCCGAATGCAACAAGAACCGACGATATCAATATAAGAACTATACATACAGGTGCGATAAATTTAATTACAACTGTAAAAAGCGCCTTGTTCTTGAATTTTCCGCCTATCTCTGCCTCTTCGATTATCGTTTTGGGCTTTATGAAATAGCCGATGAATATGCACGTTATCAAAGCTGCGATCGGCATAAGAACGCTGTTACTTGCAAAATCAAAGAACGTAAGAAAATCCATATTGAGTATCCTTATTCCGTTCCACAAACCGTTTCCGAGTGACGACGGTATTCCGAGCAGAAGACATATTGCGATGACCGCAAGACAAGCTGTGCGTCTTTTGATCTTGAATTTGTCGGTAAATATCGAAACTATCGTTTCCATCAGTGATATTGACGATGTAAGCGCCGCAAACAAAACGAGCAAGAAAAACAGTATACCGACAAACGTGCCGCCCGTTATCGTATCAAAAACCTTTGGAAGAGTTACGAACATAAGCCCGGGACCTTTTCCAAGCGCTTCGGGATCTCCTGCGGAAAATGCAAAGACTGCAGGAATGACCATAAGACCTGCAAGAAATGCTATACCTGTATCGAACACCTCTATCTGTCTGACTGATGATTCAAGACAAACATCCTTTTTCATATACGAGCCGTACGTTATCATAATACCCATAGAAAGCGACATTGAGTAGAAAAGCTGTCCCATTGCCGCAAGAACGGTGGTTGCTGAGAAGTTTGAAAAATCGGGCTTTATGTAATATATAACGCCTTGCCACGCGCCATCGAGCGTAACTGTATATATCGCAATAATAATCGTAAGCACCACAAGTACGGGCATCATTATCTTACTGACCTTTTCAATACCCTTTTCTACGCCCAAGAAAACTACCACAGCGGTAAATGCAAGGTATAATAAAAACCAGCCTATAGGCTCTACGGGATCTGCAATAAACGAATCAAAATAATTATCAAGTGCCGCACTGTGTCCTGCGCCTGTAATAAATACTGTAAAATATTTCATTACCCAGCCGCCTATTACGCAATAGTACGGTAAAATTATTATCGGAACAACAGATGCGATATAACCAACAAACGAGAACCTTTTATCGAGTGCCTTATATGCTCCTATCGCACTGAGACCTGTTTTTCTTCCTATTGCGATCTCTGCTACCATAAGCGTAAAACCGAATGTAACAGCAAGAATTATGTATGTCAGCAGAAATATTCCTCCACCGTATTTTGCCGCAAGATAAGGGAAACGCCATATATTGCCGAGTCCTACGGCGGAGCCTGCGGCGGCAAGAACAAAGCCGAGCTTACCTGTAAAGCTGCTTCTGTTTTTAGACATTAAATATCCTCCTTTTGATTTTGAGTCAAGCCAAAAGTATATTATACACATTTTTAACAAAAAGGCAAGAGGAACAGACAAAAATTTTTTTATTAAAACACAGAATACCTCTTGACAAATCATACTATGTATGATATAGTATTACACAACAAATAGTAAAATCACAAAGGAGGTAACTATGGATATACAACTCAAACGCGGATATATTGAAATTTGTGTACTTGCGTCCATGCTGAAGGAAGAAACGTACGGATATAAGCTGATAAAAGACGTAAGCTACGTAATGGACATATCCGAATCCACATTATATCCTATACTCAAGCGACTGGAAGCATCAGGGTGCGTAAGCTCACGCAACGCCGAATACAACAGCAGATTGAGAAAATATTATTCAATAACGAACATCGGCAGGGAAAGGATCAAGGAATTTATGTCCGATTGGAACGACGTTATGAAGATATACGAATACATAAAGGGGGAATGTGACTGTGAATAAAAATGAATTCATAGCATCGCTTTCAAAAGCAACAGAGCAGCTTACTGACGATGCAAGAGAGCGCACTATCGCTTATTACGCAGAAATAATAGATGACAGATGCGAGGGAGGAATGAGCGAGGAGCAGGCAGTATATTCTCTCGGTGCTGTTGACGAGATCGCAAAGCAGATCATCGACGACGCGGCTGAATGCGGCGAATTAAAACAAGCTGTCAATGCCGTTTGCCAAAATAATAATACCGTAAAAAAGGGAGCAAGCCTCGGCAGTGCCGTATTGGGAGTATTCTCGCTTATCGGCGTATGCATTCTTTGCATGATAGTTATCAGCTTTTCTTTGAGTATCTGGGGATCTGATATATCGTTGCTTATAGCAGGTCTTACCCTCGTCCTGACAGGTATAACGATGTTATCTTCTGCAACGTCGGCGGGAATTTTCCTTATCGGTATAGGTCTCGTGATCCTTTCACTCGGAATAGCAATGTGTGTGCTTTGTGTAAAGCTTTCCGTATTTTTCTACAGACATATCAAGAACTTATTCAAAAAGAGCGTTGCGATCTGCAAGGGCGAGCAAAACTGAAAAGGGGTAATACGATCATGAAAAAAACATTTATAGCACTTTTAATATCACTGTTTATCTTCGTTATCGGTGTTGCCTGTGCCATTTGCGGCGCGGTAAATATGGGAATTTCGGGATGGAATGAGATAAGATCCACTGTCAGCGACAGCTCAACATTTTCCGCTGAGGAAATAACAAGCATCGTTATCGACTGTCAGGAAAGCGAGCTTACAATTCTTCCATCCGAAACAAACGAGATAACCGTTTCTTACCAGATGATGCTTTTGAAATTTGAAAGCTCGGTCGAAAACGGAGCTCTTAAACTTAAAACACGCCACCCGTTTTTCGAAAACATACATTTATCAACGTTTACGAGCAACAAAATAACACTTTATATCCCACAAGAGCATGCGTGTGATATATCAATAGACTCCGATGTGTGCAATGTGAATATAGATGGTATAACCGTCAAGGGTGATATTGATGCGGATGTAGACACAGGGGCGATAAACATAAACAAGATTTCAGCAGACAGTCTGACACTGTCATCAGACACGGGAGCGATCAAGCTCGTTGACTGCACGGTAGATTCATTCGACGGTGAGGCTGACGTGGGTGCGATAAAAGCCACAAGCCTTTCGGCACAGAAGATATCCGTAAAGACAGACGTCGGTGCAATTGATATGTCCCTGTGCGGAAAGAAGTCGGATTACACGATACTTTGCAACGCTTCATTATCATCGTGCAATCTTCCCCAGCAGCAATCAGGCGGCAACAGAAGCCTTACAGTATCCTCCGATGTAGGAGCTGTCAACGTAACGTTCGAAGAATAAACGTATTTTAATATCAGATAACACAAAATCATCTGCCGTATTTAAACAGCAGATGATTTTTGTCATTTATGCTTTTTAATTTTTCCTATCAATATCTGTACCGGCTCAAAATCGCATTTTACAACACAGTTCAATAAGCCCATATAGATCATAGCTATTGCGATCTTATCATATTTATTTGCGATTTTCCAAACTCTCTTTCGGTGCTTTTTAAGCAAGGATACAGCTTGTTTTTGGACGAGCGTACCCACAAACTGTCTTTCGCATACTTTGATCTTCGTATAATGAAAGAAATGCTTCAGGCTGAGCATATATAATTCTTCGTCAATATACTCAAATCTCAGCATCCTTCCTTCGATATGGCGTGACAGAGCCATAACATTTTCCACCTTCGGTGCGGTTATTATACTTCCCTCACGCTTTACGTAGCAATACAGCGGCAACTCAAAATATACTATCCTTGCAGCACGTTCAATAAGGACCGGAACGATCTCATCATCCTCAAACGCCGTACCCACCGTAAATCTTACGCCGTCAAACACTTCCCGCCGGTATATCTTGCTCCAAAGCGAAAGCGAGTTTGTGTAATGGCTCGTATACATACGCTTAAGTCCGCCAACGTTATCAAGCACCTGCAGGCTTTCAAGAACGGATGTGTTACAGTCTTCCATTTCGTCCTTGTTTCTTGTGTGGCTGCACTGGACGATATCCGCGTTATATTCTATCGCCGCTTTCATCATAATACTGTACATATCCGGGTGCACGAGATCATCGGAATCCACCCAGCCGATATACTCGCCGCTTGCCGCATCGAGCCCTGCGTTTCTTGCTGAGGCGACGCCGCCGTTTTTTTTGTGCACTACCTTTATGCGAGTGTCTTTTTTTGCAAGAGCATTACAAAGCTCTCCGGAAGAATCGACGGATCCGTCGTTCACCAATATCAATTCTATATCGGTATATGATTGCGACAGAATACATTCAACAGTCTGCTCAAGATATTTTTCGGCGTTGTATACAGGCGTTATTATACTTATCACGATTACTTATTTTCCTTTTTATCCGCTTTTTGTATTATTCTGCGCACTATCTGTTTTTCGTATTCCGCATCGCCGTCACCCTCGATCTGAGAGTCCACCTCGTTTACGTACTTGCCTGCAATTGCAGTTTTTTCGGTTGCACCGTTCAAAAACCACTCATACTCTATATCAACATGACCGATGTCAAGGGCTCTTATTCCTGCCTTGTGAAGATCGTATGCGAGAACAGTTGCCGTTTGTCCGAGAGCTATCAAAACAAGTTCACCGTTCCATACATCCTTTACGGTGTTCAGTATTTCATCGTATTGAGAAAACGCACTTTTGGCTGGACATATGACTCTGCGAATGCTTCGGCAGCCCGCAAACAGATCATTTCCCGTTCCGAGCCTAGTTTTTTCGCCCTCTACTATCAAAATATCCTTATCCTGCCACACCTGCTTCAATCGTGCAAACCATCCGCCGCATTTACCGCAGGTGCGGTAATCTATATACAAACGAGTAACATGTGCATTGTAATAATTTCCGTCTTTTGCAAGAAGCTTTGCCCAGCGTTTGCCGTACCAACGCAAAAAACCGTGCCAGAACTTTACACCCTCAGGTGTGCGGAGATCGGTGTCGCCGGATATATTCGGAATACATATAAGCATTCCATCTTCTTTCGATGAAAGTATCTGACGTAAACGCTCCGCAAGGGCAGCGTCCTCCTTTTGAAATCCGTTGGACAGACCTATCATGACCTTAAGCTCTCCGTCACCGTACCGTGACATTGAACATTTACCCTTTAGCAGCTCGTCCAGCGTTTCGTCGATCGAAGCGGCATTCTGCCATGCCTTACATTTTTCTACCGCCCTGAGATTACATCGCCAGATCATTTTATCTCTTTCGTATTCCAGCTTATTTTTTATTCTTGTAAAAAACATAATCGACCGCCTTATGCGTAATTCTTAACACAACGATTATATCATACTGCATTGGTTTTGTCAACAAATACAGCCTTATGTAACGCTAAAAGAAAAGCGCAAGGACACTCCTTGCGCTTTTGCTGTTAATTTTATAATCTATCGAGACGTTTATTAATACATTCCGCCCATGCCGCCGGGTGCAGCTGCTGCGGGTGCGGGATTTTCTTCCTTCTTATCAGCCACGAGTGCTTCTGTTGTGAGAACTGTTGAAGCTATGGAAGCGGCGTTCTGCAAAGCAGAGCGTGTAACCTTTGTAGGATCAACGATTCCCTTTTCTATCATATCAACATATTCCTCGTTGTAAGCGTCAAAGCCGTAA
>JAFYMA010000260.1 GCA_017556845.1 Clostridia bacterium
ACCTTTGATGAAATGTGCCGTGTTTTTTCCATTCCCGAGCTAAGAAAAAAAGCGCGCTTTTGTGCCATTTCCTCGACATCGGGCTCTGCAACGGAGGTCACTGCATTTTCAATAATCACAGATTATGAAAAGGGCATAAAATATCCGATAGCGGATTATGAGATAACCCCTGATATTGCAATAGTTGACCCCGATTTAGCGCAGACAATGCCGAAAAGACTTACAGCGCACACGGGAATGGATGCAATGACTCACGCGATCGAGGCGTACGTTTCGACGTCCGCAAGCGATCTTACAGATCCTCTGGCACTGCACGCAATAAAGATGATCTATGAGCATCTTATTCCGTCGTACAACGGAAATGCTCAGAGCCGTGAAAAAATGCACAACGCTCAATGCCTTGCGGGAATGGCATTCACGAATGCACTTTTGGGCATAGTTCATTCTATGGCTCACAAAACGGGGACGGCGTTTGCCGATTACGGCGGGCATCTGATACACGGAGCTGCAAACGCAATATATCTGCCCAAGGTGATAGCATTCAACAGTAAGGACGAAAGAGCACGCAAAAGATACTCGGAAATTGCAAAAATGCTTCATCTCGGCGGAGAAAACGAGCACCAGGACGTTCAGCTTCTTATTACTCACTTAAGAAATATGAACAAGCAGCTTGATATACCGCTGTGCATAAAATCGTGTGACGCTTCGTGTGCAAGCGGCAAAGGGTTTATCCCGGAGGATGTATTCACCCAAAGGCTCGAATGTATAGCAACAGAGGCTGTAAACGACGCTTGCACGTTATCAAATCCGAGAAAAATTTCAACCGAAGAAATGAAAAAGCTGCTTCTGTGCTGCTATTACGATACAGAGGTGGATTTCTGATATAAAAATACTGCCGTATGTCCACAAGCGGATAATTCGCAGTGCGGTGCAGGGCGCATGCTGATCGGCAGGATCAGCCATGCCGACGCCTGTCGGTATGATTCGGTACGTTTACCGAATATGCGCCCGAGACGCAAGCTTCATCCTGCCCGCTTTTTATATACGGCGATCATACATAAAACTATAACAAAGAGGTGGATGTCTTGTATAAGATATTATCTAAAAAACAGCTTAATCCTGCCGTCACTCAAATGCAGATACTTGCACCGCTCGTTGCAAAAAAGGCACAGCCGGGGCAATTCATCATTTTGCGTGTCGATGAAGACGGTGAAAGAATACCGCTTACTATCGCAGGAGCAGACGCTGATAAAGGAAGCGTAAAAATAATTTTTCAGATCGTCGGAGCTACGACGAGGGCATTGAACGAAAAGGAGCCCGGCGATAGCATACGGGATTTCGTAGGCCCGCTCGGCAACGCAACGGAGCTCGACGGCTTAAAAAAGGTCTGCATCGTCGGCGGCGGTGTCGGATGTGCTATTGCTATGCCGATAGCGCAGGAGCTGAGCAAAAAAGGAGCAGAGGTTACGGGGATAATAGGCTTTCGCACAAAGGATCTTGTTATTCTAGAGGACGAGTTCAGAAAATGCTGCAGCAAGCTTTGCGTAATGACGGATGACGGCTCGTACGGAGAATGCGGAAACGTCACAATGCCGCTCGGACAAATGCTCGAAAGCGGTGAAAAATTCGATATGATAATTGCAATAGGTCCTCTCGTGATGATGAAGTATACGGTTCAGACCGCGCGTCCGTTCGGAGCTCCTGTTACGGTATCCATGAACCCGATAATGATAGACGGAACGGGAATGTGCGGAGGCTGCCGTCTCACTCTGAATAAAAACGGTGAAAAGGTAACAAAATTTGCATGTGTTGACGGTCCCGACTTTAACGGATATGAAATAGATTTCGACGAAGCTATGGCAAGAGGAAGAATGTACGGCGAATTTGAGCGTCACGCATACGAAAGCACCTGCAATCTTTTCAGCAAAGACGTATCCGCAGACAGCAACGGACAGAAAGGAGCGCAATAATGGCAATAGAACCGAAAAAGAATATTATGCCGACGCAGGATCCTAAGGAAAGAGCATGCAACTTTCACGAGGTTGCACTCGGATACGATCTTGAAACGGCACAAAGAGAAGCTCAGCGCTGTCTTAACTGTAAAAACAAGCCGTGCATCGAGGGTTGTCCTGTAAACATCGACATACCGGGATTTATTGATCTGATAAAAAACGGTGATATTGAAGGGGCTTATAAGCATATTTCTCTTTCTTCGTCGCTTCCTGCCGTATGCGGAAGAGTATGTCCTCAGGAAAACCAGTGCGAAAAGCTCTGTACGCTCGGCAAAAAATTCGAGCCTGTCGCCATAGGAAGACTTGAAAGATTTGCAGCGGATTTTCATAATAACAGCTGCACGTCGGAAATCACACCGCCCGAAAAAAACGGCCACAAAGTTGCAATCGTCGGTGCAGGCCCGTCAGGTCTTACGTGTGCGGGCGATCTTGCGAAAAAGGGCTATGACGTTACGGTATTTGAAGCATTACACACTCCGGGCGGCGTTCTTGTTTACGGTATTCCCGAATTCCGTCTTCCGAAATCCATCGTTGCAAAAGAGGTCGAAACCCTTAGAGCGTTGGGCGTTGATATACAAACGAATGTCGTAATAGGAAAAACACTGACAGTAGACGAGCTGTTTGATGAGGGATATGAAGCCGTATTCATAGGCTCGGGCGCGGGCTTGCCGAACTTTATGGGTATCCCCGGAGAATCGCTTAACGGGGTTTATTAGGCAAACGAATTTTTAACAAGAAGCAATCTTATGAAATCATATAAAAGCGATTCGGCAACGCCTGTAATGAAGGGCGGCAGAGTCGCCGTTGTGGGCGGAGGAAATGTTGCAATGGATGCCGCACGCACTGCATTGAGAATGGGCGCGGAAAAGGTCAGCATAATATACAGACGCTCTATGGAAGAGCTTCCCGCAAGGCGTGAGGAGGTAGAGCACGCTATGGAGGAAGGTATAGAGTTCAGACTGCTGTGCAATCCTATAGAAATTCTGCCGCATACATTTCCAAACGATCCCAAAAACCCACTCAACAATTTCGTGCGCGGAATAAAATGCATTCAGATGCAGCTCGGAGAGCCGGATGAAAAAGGCAGACGAAGACCTGTTCCGATAGAAAACTCCGAATTTATAATCGACGTTGATACGGTCATTATGTCCATAGGAACATCGCCGAACCCTCTTATAAAGAATACTACCGAGGGTCTCAATGTTAATTCTAAAGGCGGTATTATCGTAAACGGTGACGGACTTACCTCACGCGCATACGTTTATGCAGGCGGAGATGCCGTAACAGGTGCGGCGACCGTTATATCCGCAATGGGAGCAGGCAAAAAAGCCGCAGAGGCGATCGATCTTGCTATAAAAGGCAAGGCGCAAGCGTAAATCTTACAGAACGGAAAGTATAAGTATGAAGCTTTATATTTCACCTAATCTGTCAAAGGACAGATATATAAAGACGTCGCTTGATTGTATAGATCAACTCATTTCAAATGGATTTGAGTGTTACACGAGCGAGCAGGACAGTGTTGCACTTTACGGCGACAAAAGGATCGCCGCTGATGCTGACATATGCGATGTCATAGTTTCAATAGGCGGAGACGGCTCTGTCCTCAAGGCATCTCACGTTGCAATAAAGCATAATAAGCCTTTGTTCGGTATAAACGGCGGCAGGCTCGGATATCTGTGTGCCTTTGAAACAAGCGAGCTTAAAGATATTACCAAGGATGATATTACATCCTTGGTGCTTTCGGAAAGAAGCATCATAACGGATGATAACGGACATATCGCTTTTAACGATATCGTTGTGGCAAAAAGCGATTTCGGATCAATACTTTCATTCACTGTGCTCTGTGACGGAAATGAAATATCATCGTTCAGAGGCGACGGAGTCATAATATCAACGCCGACAGGCTCATCGTCGTATAATATGTCTGCAAAAGGACCGTTGCTTTTGCCGGAATGTGAGTGTCTTTCAATAACGCCTATATGTCCGCATTTATCGTGTATCGGCTCGATAGTAGTTCCTGACAGCTGCAATATAACAGTAAAGCTGGCGGACGACTCGCAAAGCAAAGCCGTTACATACTATGACGGAATACCGATCCAAATGTCTTCCCCGTCATTAACGGTAAAAAGGTATGAAAGCAAGCTTTCGTTGCTTGTGAAAAAAGAAAATATGTCAGTAAATACA
>JAFYMA010000261.1 GCA_017556845.1 Clostridia bacterium
ATCACTGCTGAAACAGGTGCAAAGATCGACATCGAAGATGACGGTTCTATATTCATTCTTGCAATTAACAAGGCAAGCTGCGATGCGGCAAAGGCTATGATAGATGCTATCGTATTCGAGCCTGAGGTTGGCTGCTGCTACACCGGTAAGGTTACAAGAATTATTCCTATCGGCGCTTTCGTTGAGATCGCTCCCGGTAAGGAAGGACTCGTTCACATTTCCAAGCTCGACACAAAGCGTACGGAAAAGGTTGAAGACGTTGTTGCTGTAGGTGACGTTGTAACTGTTAAGTTCCTCGGCGTTGATGACAGAGGCAGACTCAATCTTTCCAGAAAAGACGCTCTTACAAAGCCCAATCTTGACTGATATCAAGTCACGGAGGGCATCGGTTGAAAAACGGTTTTCAAAGAAGACGCGCACTTATCAGTAAGCGTGCGTACCGTAAGGTGTACAGTAAGGCTACACCGATAACCACAGCTATAATAGTGTTGCTTGTTGCGATTATTGTGACACTTTCCGTGATAATCGCCAAGGATGCTATTGAAGACAAAAGACTTAATACCGAAACTGCCCCGTCTACTGACGGGGCAACTTCCGCTTATGAGCAAACTACCGCTCCAAAGGAAGAGTTTGACTACTCGGTATACGATACGGTCAGCCTCGGTGCATCCGATATTTCAAAAGGAACTCTCGTTCTTGTCAACAGACAAAACGGTTTTGCACCGCTTTCTGACTCGGTTCATATAAATCTGTATGCCGATAAGGACAGACACTATTCCGTTGCATCATCGGATATAGCATTGGATCAGGAAACGTACGAAGCTTTGGGTAAGCTTACGACATCTTTCTTTAACGAAACCGGTAAGGAGATACTTCAGATAACTGCAGGCTTCCGAACGAAAGAGCAGCAACAGAAGTATTATAACGATATGGTATCGTCAGTAGAGGACGAGGATTATTACGAATTACCGGGATATTCCGATCACCATACGGGATTTGCTTTTGACGTTAAGCTATATCTTGAGGACGGAACGTCTCTTTCCTACGGTAAAAATGCAGAAGAACACGCAAAGTGGATAGTTGACAACTACCACAAATACGGGTTTATAATGCGTTATCCCGGAGATAAGACTGAGCATACGGGAATAATTGCCGAGGGAAATCATTTCAGATACGTTGGAATTCCTCATTCAGTGTATATGAGGGAAAACAGTCTTTGCCTTGAAGAATACGTTTCTTATCTCAAGCATTATTCCGTTGAAGAGCCGCTTGAAATAATGACGGGCGGCAAGGTATACTGTGTGTACTATACGCAGAAGCTATCGGAAACAACGCAGGTTTACGTTCCAAAGGATAAAATGTATTCAGTATCGGGAAACAATGCGGACGGTTTTATAGTAACTTACAGCGTTGATTGATTTTTGAATAATATTTCACCGTTTCGTATTCAGCTTCATTTTTCAGGCGGAGAATAGCGTAGACGTTTAGAAATATCATACAGCAGGTGAAAAGATCGGTTAGCTTCCACATAAATTCAAACGTTATGACAGAGCCTAAAACCGTACAAACACAATAAGCCAGAACGTAAAACGTGCGCCAATTCTTATTTTTTGTAAGAAAATCGACGCAGCTCATTCCGTAATACGATTGACATATCACGGTCGCAAACGCAAACAAAAGTACGGCTGACGATATTATAGTTTCGCCGTGTACACCGAAAAATTCTCCGTAAGCACCTGAGGTTATGTCAACACCGCTGTAGCTTCCCGCAAATGACACCTGCGGGTATGCACAAAGTATTACCAAAGCGGTAACAGTACACATTATCAACGTGTCTGCAATTACTTCAAATATTCCTAAAAAGCCCTGTTCCACGGGGCTTTTTGTGTTTGATGCGGCGTGGGATATCGTTGATGTGCCGCTTCCCGCCTCGTGCGAAAGAGAGCTTTTAACAACGCCGTGCTTTATTGCGTATTTTACGGAAAATCCGCACACGCCCGACGATATTTGCTGTATTCCGATGGCATTTTTGAATATCGCAAAGCAGATACTTGGCAACTTGTCAATGCTCATAAATATCGCAATTAATGATAAAGCAAAAAATACAGCAGATGTTATCGGTATTATTATTGATGTAAATCGGCTTATGCTTTTTATTCCTCCCAATACTATCACGCCGCATAAGATTCCGAGAAAAAGGCCTGTAATTGCGTGCGGGATTCCAAATGATCTGTACATTGCGACGGATGCTGAGTTTGACTGTATAATACACCCGGAGCAAAGCGAGGATGATATGCAAAGAATACAAAAAATATCAGCTAAACGCTTGCTTCCGAGTCCGTAAAAAATGTAGTACATAGGGCCGCCGCATATATTGTTTTCTTCGATTTTTCGGTATTTGACAGCTAAAACGGTCTCCGTGTATTTCAGACTTAGAGAAAAAAGCGCAGAGATCCACATCCAGAATACTGCTCCGGGGCCGCCGAGCGATATGGCAACGGCGACGCCTGCGATATTTCCTACCCCCAACGTGCCCGCAAGGGCAGTGCATAATGCTGAAATTGGAGAAATGCCGTCACGCTCATTTTTTGAAAAGAGGGAAGAAATGGCGCATTTGAAGCATTTTGGTGTGAATATCCTCATTTTTAAAGCAAGATAACCGCCGATGGCAAAAACTATCAGCGGCAGACAAGAAAGAGCTATTTTTCCAATGAAAAAATCTAACAAACAGTATCACCCCGTAGAATATATTCAGAACGGTATGATATAATGACAAAAAAAGTACCGGTATACAGAATAAGATCTTATCTGTATACCGGTACTAAAAGGAGTTCGGATCATCCATTTTGGTTACCTCGCTTTTATCAAACGATGGAGATCTTTGTTTGCAAAATATCAAAGACCTATAGCGAAT
>JAFYMA010000262.1 GCA_017556845.1 Clostridia bacterium
ATACATAATAAGAGCATCGTTTGCAGGCAGTCTGTTAAGACCGTCAGGACATACGCACACATTCTGAGTTACGTTTTTAACGCTTATCTGAGCCGTCGGCTCGCCCATAACGCATTTACCCTCGGGTGTAAAGCCGAATGACCAGAATTCACCCTCAAACGGAGTTTCCTTTTCGATATGTCCCGTTGAAATGATCTCTCCGTTATATATATTGAAGCCTCTGGGAGTCGTCATCGACTTTTTAACGACGTCGTCACTGCAGCCGCCGTAGCTGGTGCCCTTGCCCTGTATTCTTGCGTGGGCGTACGATACCATCCAAAGATCGCCGTTTATAGCGGCAATGGGCGTGTAATCCTTTTCGTTATTTACTCTTTCGCACAGCGACGTTACCACGTCAAGCTCGTTTGCGTACGTTTTGCACGGCATAACGTCAACGCGGAGATCTTCGTTTTTCGGATCGAACTGCACTATATTTATCTTGTTCGGGCCGTACGGAGAGTCTGGTCCCGTCTGCACGAACGTTCTTCTTACTCCCTTATAAAGCAGGGAGCTTTCGTTCTTGAATTCGCCCTGCAGGCTTATCGGCTTGAAGGCAGGGTCCTTTGCGGTTATTGCGTTTAAAGCTTGCTTTAACATAGTTGATGACGTTCCTTTCGTATACGGAAAATAAACTATTTCTACCCCATGGGCTTTGAATTTCTCCTCCAGAGCCGAAAACAGAGATGAGCCCTTCCAGTCGTCTCCGACGAACATACGGTTAAAGCCGTATTTTTCAAATGCGGCGAATTTGTCGCGGTCAACCTGAGGCACTACCTTATCAACGTATTTTATCGACCTTACTATCTCCGCGCGTTCCTCGTAGCAAATGACGGGAGTCTTGTTTTTGTACTGCATTACCAATTCGTCCGTGCTTACGCCGACTATCAGATAATCGCACATTTCCTTCGCCTTTTTCAGTATGTTCAAATGACCTATGTGAAACAGGTCAAAAACACCCGTAGTATATCCTATTATCATTTCCGCACCACGCTTTCTATTTTCTCTGCTATCCTTTTGCAAGCATTTCCGTCCTCGTAGCTGCCTACCTTATCCAGAAATTCATCGCAAAGGCTTACGTATTTTTCTTCGTCGAAGCATTCAAGACCGTTTATCAAAGTGATATTATCCTTAAACACGGGAAACGGAAGCTCGTACAGATCAAAATAAAATCCGCGCTCGTCCTTCATATATTCGTCAACGTCGGGTGCGTAAAGCACGCACGGCTTTTTTCTTATGCACATATCGAACATACACGACGAATAATCCGTTATCATCATATCGCACGCACACACGAGCATCTGCATATCGGGGTATTCCGTAGCGCTTACTGCCCTTTTGCACTCGACCTTTATATCGCGTGCGACGTTCGGGTGAAGTCTGTAAAGAAACACCCATTCACCGCCGAATCTTTTTTCAAGCGAGGATATGACGAGCTCAATGTCGATATTGTGAAGCGGATCGCACGATCTGTCCCTGAAGGTCGGGGCATAAAGGGCAATTCTTGCGTTTTCGTCAATACCGAGCGAGCGCAATACCTGCCTTTTTATATCGGTATTGTCCTTGAAAAGCACGTCGCTCCGCGCCGTTCCGCTTTTCAGTATCTGCCCGTCATACCAGAAGGCGCGGGAAAATATCTCCGTGCTGAAATCACAGCCCGACACTATAAGATCGCATTTTTCCGAATCCTGCCTTGCGCGTTCAACGTACTGCTCTCCGAGTGATTCGGCGGCGTCGCCCTCTATCTTCTTGAGCCTTATCGAGCTGTGCCACGTTTGTATGTAATACTGACCTTTGCGCTTGTTGAAATAATGCGTCTGTCCCGTTCTTATGTTTGATATTATTATCCCCGATGTCGATATTTCCTTCAAATACTGCATTGAAAAATACGGCACGCACCTGACGGCGTTTGGAAGATCGGCAGGCGGTGATTTTGCTCTGTCGTACACCCATACTATATCGTATTTACCGGGGTAATTTTCACACAGATATTCTATTATGTATTTCGGACTGTCGCCGAAGCCCTTGAACACGCTGTTCCAGGCAATTATCCTGTTTTTCTTTACGGGAAGCATTCTGTAAAATGCAATATGTGCGTTGTGACGCAGCTTTTTTACCGAGGATATAAACGACATATCTATCCACCTTATCTGTACACGGTGCAAAGCATCGCCTTGCGCAGTGCACGGAAAAATATACTGTTCAGATGCTTGTGAAAATGCACGGCTTTTTCGGGCGATCTTACGGTAAGATCAAGCCACATTCTCTCCTCACTCGGAAGACCCTTATACGCTGTAGACCGTCTGTAATCCGGCATTCTTTGCATAATATCACGCTTTATTGCGTGAAGATACTGCAGATCGTCATCGGAATAATCGGGCAGACACGTATACAGAACGGTAGACGCCGACAGACCGAGAAATTTTTCTTCAACAGTGTTTTTGTGAAGAGTGTAAAGCCCTCTTTCAACGCACGAATCGTATATCATTCTTGCAATATCAATACGCTCGTATTTGCGCTTGTCCTTTTTGTTTCTCGTCGTAGAGTTGGGGCTTTGATAATACTTGTAGAAATATCCGTCCGTCTTGCGTGCAGTCGATGCGTAAAGAATACACATAAAGTTGAACCACGCATCCTCAAAAAACAGTCCTTCGGGGAAAAACAGACTGTTTTCAAGCAAAAGACTGCGCTTGTATATCCTCGTCCAGAACATACCGCATTTTGAAAGAAAATATCTCTTTTTTTCGGGCGTAAGCTCGCCTACGTCGGAATCGGAATACGGCACATTAACGTGCTTTTCCTCGCCGCTTTGGTAAACGTAGCTGAAATCTGCCCCCGAAAGATCCGCACCGCAGGCGTTTTCGTAAAGCACTCGGCACATATCGGGCTGTATATGATCGTCACTGTCAACGAAGGCGATATATTCGCCCTCAGCACGCCTTATTCCGACGTTTCTTGCTCCGCCCTGACGCAGATTTTTTTCAAGATATATCCCAACGAATCTGTCCGGATACCTTTCTTCATATTCTCTTATGATGTCTGCACTGTTATCCTGCGAAAGATCGTCAACGGCGATGATCTGTATTTCCTTCAAGGTCTGGCAAAGACAGCTGTCAAAGCATTTTCTGACGTACTGCGCTGAATTGTGTACGGGTATTATTATACTGACCTTGACCATTTTTCCTCCGAAAAGCGTTTATTCGTAATATGATTATACAAGAGATATAAAGAAAAGTCAATAGTATGCGGTTTAAATTTGTCACGTATTGACTTTTTGCCCGACGTATGATAAAATTTTACTGAACATAACGTATTTAACCTGCAAAGGAGCTGTAAAAGATGAAGATACTCATTCTCAATCACGGACTTCATATATCAGGCGTTTCAAGAGCACTTGTAAATTTAGCAAATGCCCTGTGTCAAAACGGGCATGACGTAACAGTCAAAATAGAAATAAACGATTTCACGCTCGCATCTGAGCTTGATCCGCGGGTAAAATGCTCGCTGTTTTTAAAGGAGATAAGACCGTTCGGAAAACGCATCCGCGGCTTTTTAAGGTATTATCCTGTATGGCGGCGCCGTCTTTTCTCCCTTTCCGCCGAAAAGCAGTACAAAAAGGTAGTGCGTGAAAAATACGATGTTGAAATAGCGTTCAACCGTGGGGCAGGGGTAAAGATAATCTCGGGCTCCGACAGTAAGGCAAAAAAGCTCGTCTGGGTACATAACGATTATCTGCTGTGCGGAAACGGCTTTGCGGGCTTTGAAAACGAAAAGGAAGCAATACAGGCGTATAAAAAATTTGATAAGATCGTGTGCGTATCCGAGCAGTCACGAAAAGCGTTTGAACAGCTTTTCGGAATAAACGGCAAAACGTGCGTTGCATACAACCTTTACGATACGGACAAAATACGCACATCAGCTGCGGAAAAGGCGTTTGACAAAAAGCGTTTTACGGTATGTGCCGTCGGCAGACTTCACAGTCAGAAAAACTACCCAATGCTTTTAAGGGTGTGTAAGATACTGAAGGACAGAGGAGTAGATCTTGACTGCTATATCGTAGGCGGCGGCCCTGAGGAGCAGGAGCTTTTGAAAATGAAGGAGTCGCTCGGACTTGACAACGTATATTTCACCCTTGCACAAAGCAATCCGTATAAATATATAGCGCAAAGCGACCTTTATGTATGCACGTCCGTGTACGAGGGACTGTCGTCAACGACGATAGAATCGCTCATTTTGGGCAAGGGCTGTCTCGTTACAGACTGTACGGGAATGTCGGAAATACTGACGGACGAAAGCGGTGATCGGTACGGAGTCATCTGCCCTATCGACGATGAGGCGTTTGCAAACGAATTGCAGTATCTGTACGAGCATCCCGAAGCGTTGCAAGCACTTGAAAAAAAGGCGCGCCAAAGAGCAAAAAGATTTGAAAAGGACGCTCTTTACAAAAAAACGGAAGAGCTTTTTTAAAGGAATAAGCAAAGACATTAGGCTTATTTTACGCAATTTATCCTTGCAAAAACGAAAAGATCCGAGTCTTTCCCGACGGCTTTTAAAATGCCGATATTGAGGAGAATATATGAAATTTAAACCCAATCCGTTGCTTTACGGAGCTAACGAAGATTTTTTCAGCACGTTCAGACTTGCAATACGTATGACGGATACGGTCGATCACGGTATACTGTGCCGTGCCGTAGAAAAGGCACGGGTACGCTATCCGTATTTTTGCGTTTTTCCCGAGCTGGAGGACGATAACCTCGTGTTGCATTATAACAGCCGTCCGCTGCCCGTTTTTTCCGACGACCGCACCGTGACGCTGGGAAGTGAGGAAAGCTATGGCCATCTGATCTCATTCGGTTGCAAGGATAACACCGTTTTTATAGATTGCAGTCACTATCTTGCCGACGGAATGG
>JAFYMA010000263.1 GCA_017556845.1 Clostridia bacterium
ATCAAGAATTTAGCGGGGTATTCCAACCAACTTGTCTATAACATCTGTGAAGCGATCAAAGAGGTTCCAAATATCTTGGATCCGTTAAAAAGAGCGATCCGTTCGTCCTCTTGGTCTGGCAATATTCCTGCATTTGTGCAAGTGGATTTTGATGAAATATGCGGCGGCATTTATGAGTGGAGAAAAATAAAGGACACCATTATTCGTGAATGCGGTTGGGTTGCCCCCGAAGAACTTGATAAAGGATTACATACAAGCTGTAAAATTGAAAAATGCAAGGGGCATTCGCAATTTACAAGATTTTATCATATGAGAAGCACGATTATTCCGTTCAGTGCACTCGAAATTGCAATTGCAAGCCGAAGAAATAATTTATCCAGAACGGAAGCTGTGGCAGAGTTAAAAGCCTCGCTTGGTTTTTCTCTCAATGAAATATCCGAGTGTGCAATCATGCGTGAGTATTTTCAATCATGAACGCAGTAGTTTTTTATTCAAATACAGGTCAGAGCAAGGCGATTGCAGCGTACCTTGCAAGTCAATTAGGATATCCGCTCGCAGATATAGAAATAAAATGTGCAAAGCATTATCAAAATCTCGTTCTTGTCTTTCCCGTACACTGTCAAAATATTCCCGATATTGTAAAGAATTTTTTAAAGAATATATCAGTTGAGAATCTAACGGTTGTTGCAACATACGGGAAAATGTGCTGTGGAAATGTGCTATATGAAATTCAAAAAAAATATCAAAAGAATATCGTTGCGGGAGCGTATATACCGTCGAAGCACTCCTACATAAAAAGAGACGATATTTTTTATGATCTTGATAAATTAAAGCCCGTTGTTGAAAAGGTCAAAGAGCCTTCATATATAAAGCTTCCAAAGCTCTATAAGAATCCTTTGGCGGATATTTTTCCGAAACTAAGAAGCGTGCTTGGACTCACGATACAAAAAAGTGCAGATTGCTCTGGGTGTAATATTTGCACCGAGCATTGCACCTTTGGAGCGATAAAATCGGGCATAACAAACGGAAATTGCATCAGATGCTTGAAGTGTGTTGAATCCTGTCCGCATCAAGCTTTAAAAATCAAGTTAGGTTTGCTGTTAAAGCTATATTTACGCAAGAAAAAAGTAAACGAGCTTATCATTTATGTTTAAATGATATACTCTCAAGCGCTTTTATTAAGTGATAAAGGGAAATTGGTTTTTTATAGTGAAAAAAGGAATTATTTTAACTAATGCGTTTACGCATATAAGCAGTGCTGAATATCAGGCTGTGCGTTTATGTGAAGAATTTTCACGTATGAATATACAGGTCTGTCATAAGAAAAACAGAGAATATCCGTGTGTGATAGACGGCGGTAATATTGTAAACGAGTATTCGCAATATGATTTTTGCGTATATCTCGACAAGGATAAATATATTGCACAAATTCTTGAAAAAAGCGGCTTGAGGCTTTTCAATACATCATCATCTATAGCAGTTTGTGACGATAAAATGCTGACGCACATAGCCTTGTCCGAAAACGGTATTCCTATGCCCAAAACAGTTCCGGGGGCACTGTGCTATCATCCCGACGGCGTGATAGAGGATTCTATGCCGGAAAGACTTATAAGCATTTTAGACTTGCCTATGATAGTAAAGGAAAGCTATGGCTCGATGGGAAAGGGAATATATCTTGTAAAAACAAAGAACGAGCTTATCAAATCTATGGAAAAGCTCAAATGCATGCCACACATATTTCAGGAATTTGTTAAAGAAAGCTCGGGAAAAGATGTCCGGATCATCGTTATCGGCGGCAAGTATTTATGTGCTATGGAACGAAAAAATGAAAATGATTACCGATCGAACATTGAGCTTGGTGCACTCGGCAGAGCAATTCAACCGAGTGATGAATATATAGCTCTTGCAGAAAAATGTGCGAAAATACTTAAGCTTGATTATTGCGGAATAGATATTCTTCAAGGCAAAAACGGCGGTATGATATGCGAGGTCAATTCAAACGCCTTCTTTGGCGGCATGGAGAAGGCAACCGGAGTGAATGTTGCAAAAGCGTATGCCGAATACATAATTGAAAACATTTAAATAGCACGGACTGTAAATACAGTCCGTGCTATTTATCATTTTATAAGCTTTTCCATAAAACCGCAGTCGGGGGTTTTTATTGCGATGTTTTCAGGTGATGCCCAGCGAACAGCGTTAACGAGGATCTGCCTTACGTATTGATTGTAAAATGCTTTTCGTGTTTCGTGTCCGGGCTGGAAATAGAATACCTTTCCAAGTCCTCTGTAAAAGCAGCATCCCGATCGGAAAAGATTGCCGTGCTTGAACCAGCTCATAAAAACAAGCTCATCGGGCTGAGGAATGTGGAACGGTTCTCCGTACATTTCTTCCATTTCAAGCTCAAAATGCTCCGGAATGCCCGATGCGATAGGGTGAGACGGCATAACATTCCATATCAATTCCTGCTGCTCTTCGCCCCACGATAAATATCCGTTCGTGCCGACTATTCGCTGAAATGGCTTAGACACGTGTGCTGAATGCATAGCGATAAATCCCATACCGAATCTGAATACACGGTCGGCTATTTTTTCGACCAGCTCGTTAGGTACTTCATTGTGGAACATATGTCCCCACCACATAAGCACATCCGTATTTTGAAGAACATCGTCGGTAAGTCCGCATTCAACATCGTCAAGCGATGCAAGCGTGACTTCAAAATCGGGAGCATCAATTTCAAAGTTATTTTTTATAAAAGCGTGTATTCCGTCGGGATACAACGCTTTGACGTCTTCATCCGTCTTTTCGTGTCGGAATTCATTCCATATAGTTACTCTGATCTTTTTCATTTTATCTCCTGTGATGTTATTGCGTTATCTTAAATACTCGTGCGTTTGAGGAGGACATATCTATTGCAAAAGCAAAGCTGTACGTTCCGTCTTCGTCGAGATATACCTGATATCCTTCAAAATCCTCTTTTTTGCTTACGTCATATTTTGTATATTCTCCGTTTGTCAGCTCATAGATCTCGGGTTTTTCGTATGAGGTAAACCCGTATACTCTGACAACGGCAACATTATCCCCGCCGCTTATTGCAAATTCTGCACTTCCGTTATCTGCCATAACACACGGTAAAAATTCCTGTGATATATCATTTCCGACTTTTACGTCAAGCGCATAAGGAGAAATGCATGAATCCTGGCGTACGTTAAGTACGCTGTCGATCTTCGTTTCATCGTATCCGCCCCACGGCAAAAGCACGAGATTCAACGTAAGAACATCGCCTTTTTTGAGTGTTGTTTCTCCAAGATCAAGTGTCAGCGCGCCTAAATTCAGCCCTCCTGTGAACGAATTTTTCAATATGAAGTTTCCTTCATATTTTTCACCGTTAACGGTAATTGAGCTGTTTTTAACGATAAGAGCCATATTAACGACCTCGGTGCTGTCACCGTCGCGTAGATAATAGCAGAAGAACGGGGCATTTTGTGACAATTTAATATATTCGTCAGGCGCATTAGACTTTGAAAGGTCTTTAGTAACGACTTGACCGTTTTCATCAAGATACGACAGCTTTGTATAGAATACGTGTCTACCGTTCATTGAAACAAACGAAAAGTCCTTTTTAAAATCGTTGAATGAAACGTCCTGCAAAACTGTCATTTTGATCTCATAATAGGTACGCGTTTCATCTGTTTGCGGAAGCTCTGCGTGCTTGTATTCTACCTTGATACGTCCGTCATCGGACAGATATTCCATA
>JAFYMA010000026.1 GCA_017556845.1 Clostridia bacterium
ACATTGATATGGGAACTCGCAAAGTTAAAATATACCCTGATACACCTGACAACATTATTTCTCTTATAGATGCATCGTCTATGAATGTTGCAAATGTTTTTGAAACAGACAATGCATATATCATTGTTAGCAACAAATAATCAAACAAATTCCAATTTATCGAATAGCAAACGCCGACAGATTTTGAAAATCTGCCGGCGTTCATTATTTGTTTACTGCATATCAAATCGAGCAAGGTTATTTATGATTTCTCCGCTAAGAGCCTTACCATTCAAGCGTTTGTCTTTTTTACAGATGAAAGGACGTTTTTCATATAGCCCAAGGGTCTGTCGCCCTTTTTCATTTTATACACTATCTTCGGCACAGATCCCGGAACCACCGACATTCTGTCACGGTTGGCGCTTGCCGCCTGAATGAGTGACTGTATGCCGTGCTGCTCGGGGTATATCTCGATTATCGAATCCCTCTGGCTTATCTTGCGTATTCCGATATTTTCGCCAAGCGCTCTGATATACGCTACATCAAGCAGGTTTTCAACGCTCGGCGGAAGATCTCCGAAGCGGTCTAAAAGCTCGTCTGCAACGTCGTCAAGATCAATTTCCGTCTGTATATGAGATATTTTTTTGTATATCTCAATTCTCGTCTGAGGACTCTTTATATACGATTCGGGAATAAATGCGGAGAATTTCAGGTCCACCGTACATTCCGCTTTCGGCTTTTCGGGCTCTGAGCCCGTTTCTTCAAGCACGGCGGCGTTGAGCAGCTTTATATACATATCGTATCCGACGCTTTCTATATGGCCGTGCTGCTCTGCTCCGAGAATATTGCCCGCCCCTCTTATTTCAAGGTCGCGCAGGGCAATTTTGAAGCCTGAGCCGAATTCCGTATATTCCTTTATTGCGTGCAGTCTTTTTGCGGCTATCTCGCTCAATTCCGTGAACGGTCTGTACGTTAAATACGCATACGCTCTGCGAGATGATCTTCCTATACGCCCTCTGAGCTGGTGAAGCTGAGATAATCCCATTCTATCGGCGTTTTCGATTATCAGCGTATTTGCGTTCGGAATGTCAACGCCCGTTTCGATTATCGTAGTGCATACGAGAATATCCGTCTGCCCCTCGATAACACCGCGCCACACGTCAGACAGCTCCTCCTTATCCATCTTGCCGTGAGCTACTGCAATATTGCAATCGGGCGCAAGAAGCGATATTTTATACGCCGTATTGCTTATATCCTCAACGCTGTTATGCAGGTAGAACACCTGTCCTCCGCGCCGAAGCTCCTTCCGTATCGCCTCTGCTATGATCTCCTCATCGTATTCAAGCACATACGTTTGCGGCGGCATACGGTCTATCGGCGGCTCGTCAAGCACGCTCATGCTTCTTATACCGCCCAGAGCCATATTCAGCGTTCTCGGTATCGGCGTTGCCGTCAGTGTCAGAACGTCGGCGTTTTCCGATATTGATTTCAGCTTTTCCTTATGCGCAACTCCGAATCTCTGCTCCTCGTCTATTATGATAAGACCGAGATCGCGGAATTCAACATCCTTTGATATAAGCCGGTGCGTGCCGATGATTATATCAATATCCCCGCGCTTCAGCCTTTTTAAAATATCATTCGTTTCCTTTGACGTGCGGAAGCGTGACAGAACGTCGATATTGAGAGCAAAGCCTCTCATTCTGGCGCACACCGTCTGATAATGCTGCATTGCAAGAATGGTTGTCGGAACGAGTATCGCAACCTGTTTTCCCTCTGATGCCGCCTTGAATGCCGCGCGCAGAGCAACCTCGGTCTTTCCGAATCCTACATCTCCGCACAAAAGTCTGTCCATCGGGTGGCTTGACTCCATATCACGCTTTATATCAGCGGCGGCGGCAAGCTGTCCTTCCGTTTCCTCGTACTCAAACGACGCTTCAAACTGTCTTTGAAGATCGTCGTCCTTTGCAAACGAATGGCCCTGCCTACGCATACGCTTTGCGTAAAGGGCAATAAGCTCCTTTGCCATTTCACGCACGGCGGCGCTGACCTTCTTTTTGGCTCTGCTCCATTCAGTGCCGCCCATTTTATTCAGCTTTACCGTGCCGTCCGACTGCCTTTGACCGATGTACTTGCTTATAACATCAAGTCTGTCGCACGGGATATACAAAACCGCCTCGTCAGCGTATTTTATCTGCAAAAAGTCACGGGATACGCCCTGATAGTCGGTTATGTTCTTCATTCCCTCGTAAAGACCTATGCCGTGTACGTCGTGTACGACGTAATCGCCGACGTTAAGATCGGCGTAAGACATTATCTTTTCTCTTGAGGATATCTTTTTTGCCCTTTTGGATGCACGGACGGTTCCCGCCCTTGAATACGTGCCCTGCACTATATAAAGCGATATGCAGGCAAGGCGGGACGATTCAAGAATGAAGCCCGTGTGGTTCTTGCCGTACAGCAGTATCGCCTTACCGAAAAGGCTTTCGGGAGCTTCGTTGAATGAAGAATACTCGCACACGGCGGGATCTATTCCGTTATCGTACAGCATTGACGCATAGTTTTTCGCTATCGCCTCGTTTTCGCACAAAAGAAATACCGCGTATTTCAGCTTTATATAGCCTTCAACGTCCTGCCACATAAGCTCGGCAGAATCTGCATACGAAAGCTGGTTTTTCGTTTTGAACGTATATTTTTCGTAGTATTTCCCCTTGAACGTACCGAAAAAGTCGAGCGTTACCGAAGCGCACGATTCGACCGTGAATTTCATATCCGCCTTCGTTGCGGTATATTTTGCGTATTTTGCGGCGATCTCCTCGTTTTCTATAATATCAAGCGCCGTCTGGCAGGACACCTTTTCGCTCGATGCCATTCTTGCAAAAACGAGTGACGGATTATCGACCACTATCGGCGCTTTTGCTCCGCTTACAACGAAGTAATCAAAAAGCGTTGACGGTGTATCGTAGACGATATTTATATATTTATCAATAAACGTTATCTCCGAGTCCGACTGTAAAACGTCAAGCTCACCGTTCAGCGTTTTCCTCGCGCTTTCGCTTTTCGTTTTCTTAAGCTGTGCGGAAATTGCGTTTATTATACCGTACGTTGCTTTTTCGTCGGGGATTATCTCTCTTGCAGGAAATACGGAAAACTCGTTTTTGTTTTCTATTCTCCTCTGCGTCATAACGTCGAATATGCCGATAGAGTCTATTTCATCTCCAAAAAGCTCCATTCTGTGCGGATACTCGTCGCCCGGAACGAAAATATCGCATATACCGCCTCTTATTGAAAACTGCGCTATGCTCTCTACTGCATCGACTCTCGCATATCCGCTTGAAACAAGCATTCCCGCAAGGGCTGTAAGATCGCACTCGTCGCCTATGCAGAACGTCATAGCGCGGCTTTCAAGGCACTCCTTGGGCATCGTATACTGGCACGCGGCATCAGGCGTTGCTATAACGTACTGAACCGTCCCCTTTACGATCCTTGCAAGCGCGGAAAGTCTGTTCTGCTCGTACTCGTGCGATGACGTTATGTTATGGAGCATAAAGTCACGCACGGGGTAAATAAGACATTCCACCCCTGCGTGCATCAATCCGCCGTAAATGCGAAGGCACTCCTTTTCATCGTGAGCAAGTATAAGCTTCGGCGTCGGTATATCCTCGGATAAAGCGTGCAAAAACGCCGTTTTTGCCCCCGTTGAAAGACCGCTTACCATTATCGGCTTCGGGCGTTCTGCACTCATACTGCCCATATAGTCGATAAGGCTCTTATATTCACTTTCTTTTTTTAAAAATTGGCTTAATATCTTCATTATCTCATTTCAATTTAAAAACCTTTACGGGCTTTATCGCACTGCCCTCTTCAAACGTCTGCACCTGCCCCAGAGCGAAAAATCCGTCCTCGTCGTACAAGCGAACGTAGCTGTCAAGCGGAAAATCCGTTTTTATCTTGCTTTGGTAAAGCTGCTGACCGTCACGGCACAGGCGAAGGAAAAAGCCGCTCGGCTTATATACGGGATATTCGGAAAAGACCTGCTCTGTCGGCAAAAGAGCGTCTATTCTTTCCTGCAGCGTCATTTCTTCAATATCCTGCACCGTATAGCAGTTATCAAGCGTAAACGCTCCGCTTTTTATTCTTCTGAGCGATGACATCACCGCACCGCATTTGAGCCTTGCTCCTATATCTGCGCAAAGCGTTCTTATATACGTACCCTTTGAGCAGCTTACGGTCATAGAATACTCTCTGTCCGTTATCCTCTTGCCCTGTATACCGTATATCGTTATCTGTCTTTGCTCACGCTGTATCTGTATTCCCCGTCTTGCAAGGTCGACGAGCTTTTGCCCGTTTACCTTTAAAGCCGAATACATCGGCGGAGTCTGCATAATATCACCCTTGAACGACTCTATTGCGCGAAGAACGTCGCTCTCGCACGGAATATCATTACATTCCGTCAATATCTCACCTTGAGTGTCCTCTGTTGTGCTTGTTATGCCCAAGCGCAGTGTCGCATCGTATATTTTACCGTCAGACAAAAGGTACTCGCTCGCCTTTGCGGCTCTGCCGATGAGGACGACAAGTACACCGGTAGCCATTGGATCAAGCGTACCGGTGTGACCTATTTTTTTAGTACCGTACAGTCTGCGCATTTTATTGACAATGTCGTGCGAGGTGACACCGCTCGGCTTGTCAACGGCTATTACGCCCTGTATTTCTTCTGTACTCATATTTACCTATTCTTCCGTAAGGAAAAAGCATTTTTCTGTTTGATCTATGATTCCTGCTCCGTAATCGCTTACGCATACGGAAACGAGGTGTCCGTTTTTGATAAAGCAGAACATAAGCTGATCTATGCCTACTCTGCCGTTGCGTGAAAATATTCTTATTGCGTGGAATATTTTAGTGCCGATGTTGACAGTATCCGCCTCGTACTGAAAATCCGTATATCCGAGGCCTTCAAACGACGGCTTCATAGCCTCTGCCGACGCGGTCAAAAGCTGCGATACGTCAATAAAAGCTGCGTTTGCTCCCAAATATTCTATGCTCAGCGTAAGATCTGACAGTCCGTCGCTGTATACTGCGCACATAATATAAGAATGTGACGTCTTTTCGTCCCCGTCCTTGACCGTATCCGTACCGTTCGACGTCTGAGCATCATCTGTCTGTGCGGGCAAAATATCGCCGTACAGCGAGCCGTTCTTTTCGCAAAGCTCATCAGACGTCAGAAAGCGCCATTGATCGCTGAGCGTACAGCCTATTCCGAGTGAGGTATTCTTATACGTTTGCCCGTCCGTCACACCGTCTGAAATTGATATATCCTCCGTTGATACGTCCGTTTGTATCGTCTGTGCCGTATCGCTTTGAGGCTCTTTTGTTATATCATCGGTATTCGTACCGCTTTGCGTCTTTCCTTCCGTATCCTCAGCGATCTGTGTATCGGAAAGACCGTTTTGCGATACGTACACCGTGCGCGTTGCACACGAGCAGATAAGCAAAAGCAAGACGGCGAGCAGAACTGTTAAAAACCGTTTCATTCAATGACGAATATGCAGTCGGTAATAGAATCGACCGCCGCCATATCAAGCGCCGTTACAACTACGTTTACGATATATTCGCCCGCCGTCGTTACGATCATTCTTTGATGCGGAGCAAGACCTGCAGGCCCTGCAACGAGATCAAAGCCGGGAAAATCGACCCCGTCGATATTTACCGCGCGCTTTTCGTACGTCACGTCGGCAAGTCCTGCATCTGCATACTGATCCTTTATTTCCTTTGCAAGAGTATCGAGCAGCGCATCTTGATCTATTTCGGATATCGGCGCCTCGCTCTTCGTGCACATTACGATAAGGTTGCTTGTATAATCTGCAGAAAAGATCACAGCGTCATATATTGATTTCATATTTTCGACGATCTGCTGCTTTTCATCATCGGTCATATCCTCGGTTATGCCGACCAAAGCGTCAAGCTCTGCCTGAGTTGCGTAATGCCAGCCTGACGGCAGAGTAAATCCGAGCTTTATAAACTCGCTCGTATACGCATCGTCGCCGTGATCGCCGTACTCAAATATGCTCTCAAGCGGAATATCTGGGACATTCGTTACTGTATCTGTCGCTTCGTCTGTCGATTCATCTGTTGCAGCATCGGTAACAGCGTCTGTTACAGCGTCCGTTACAGCGTCCGTTACAGCGTCTGTAAGAGCATCTGTTGCTGCGTTTGTTGCTGCGTTCGTTGCGCGATCGCCCGTTTGTGCCTCTGTTTCATCATCAGAGCCAAAGCACGAAGCAAATGACAGTAAAACAGCCGAAATTAAAATAGCTGATAATATCTTTTTCATAAATTTCTCCGTTTCTTACGTATAAATTTGGAAAATATCCGTTTATTCTTCTATAAACACCGTTTTTCCGCCGTAGGAGTATGCAAATTTTTCCGCTTCCTCTCTATCGCCGCAAAGGGCAATGGGAGCGTTTATATATGCAAGCTGCTGATTTAAAGCGTCCGTTTGTCCCTTTTCTATTTTCACAAGACCGTAGCCGTACTTTTCCGCCTGATCTTCAATATCCTCATACAGATAATCGGATATTTCAAGCGATGTCGGCATATTATCCCTGTCTACGAGTGCATAAGAGCGCGTATTGCAGACCGTATTTTCAAAATCAAGCTCGCACGCCTTTATTTGCTTCAGGGGATGCGTGTCAACGCACTGTCTTATTCTTCTTATATGCTCTTTATCAGTTCCGCAGCATCCGCCTAAAATACCGATACCGCAGTCAAGCGCCCTTGGGATATACGATGCAAATTCGTCTACCGTAAGGTCGAACGTGCCGTCTTCAGACGGGAGTCCCGCATTCGGCTTTGCTATAAGCTGTATACCGAGAGCCTCAGCGTAAGGCGCCGCCTTTTCAAGCAAGCCGATTATAATATCGGGGCCGAATGAGCAGTTCAGGCCGAAGCCTGAAATGCCGACGCTTGCAAGCATTAAAAGCGTCGGGACGACCTCATCGCCGCACAAGGTCCTTCCGTTTTTATCTACCGTCAGGGTGACGAACACGGGCTTTTCGGACACCTTCTTCACCGCCATAACGCACGCCTTTGCTTCAAGAGCTGAAATGCAAGTTTCCGCCGTGAAAAAGTCAACGTAATGCTCCATTCCCTGCACTGCCTCGGTATATTCCCCAACGGCGAAATCGAACGTATCGTCTCCCATCGGATAGAACATCGCGCCGCACGGGGCAAGCGAGCCGCCTACAAGACGGTCCTTGGCACACTGTCTGCTTATTTTTGACACGAGCATGCATATTTCTCTTGATGAAAGCAACACGCCGTTTTCTTCAAGAATACGGGGCGTTGCGCCGAACGTGCAGGCGTACACGGCATCTGAGCCTGCGTTATAATAATCCGTCTGTATTTTCTTTATCACGTCGGGGTTATCAAGCACGAATGCTTGAACGTTCGCCCCTGCGGGCATACCCGCCTTTATAAGCTCCGTTCCCGTAGCTCCGTCAAGCACGAGCGGAAGCGAAAACGGAAATTTATCTTTTTTCATAATTATATCTTCTTATACTTCGTGCCGTTGGGAGTATCCTCAAGAACGATACCCTGCGATAAAAGCTCGTTTCTTATGCTGTCGGCAAGAGCGTAGTTTTTGTCCTTTTTCGCCTGCGCTCTTTCTGCGATCTTGGCAAGGATAGCGCCATCGTCATCGTCCTTTGCCTTTTTGTTTATGCCGAGAAGCCTTGTAAGCTCCGTCAGAACGGAATAAACGTATTGTGCAGACTCCTTGGATGCTGAGCTTTTGCCGTTTATAAGCGTATTTGCGTCCTTTACAAGCTCAAATACCGCGGAAATACCGTCAGCCGTATTCAAGTCGTCGTCCATCGCCGTGATAAACTGCTCGCGTCTGCCGTCAGCCATTGCCTTTACGCTTTCATCAAGCTCGCCGCCGCTTGCATTCTTTATATAGAATTCAAGGCTTTCCTCGCAGTTATGTATTCTTTCAAGAGCTGATGAGGATGAAGCCAGAACCTCTGCAGAATAGTTTACGGGCTTTCTGTAATGCGCGGAAAGCAGGAAGTATCTTATAACGTCGTATCCATACTTTTCGGCAACGTCTCTTACGGTAAAGAAGTTACCGAGAGATTTCGACATTTTCTCGTTATCAACTGATATAAATCCGTTATGAAGCCAGAAGTTTGCGAACGTACAGCCGCACGCCGCCTCCGACTGAGCTATCTCGTTTTCGTGGTGGGGGAACGCCAGATCCTTACCGCCGCAATGTATATCTATCGGCTGACCGAGGTACTTGCGTACCATTGCTGAGCATTCAATATGCCAGCCGGGGCGTCCGTTGCCCCAGGGGCTTTCCCAATACGGCTCGCCGGGCTTTGCCGACTTCCACAGAGCGAAGTCAAGCGGGTCGCGCTTCTGCTCGGAAACGTCTATTCTCGCGCCTGCCTCAAGCTCGTCTATGGGCATATGCGACAGCTTTCCGTATTCCTTGAATTTTTTGGGCTGGAAGTATACGTCGCCGTTTGACTCGTACGCGTAGCCCTTTTCTATAAGGATGCTTACGATCTCTATGATGCCGTCGATATTTTCAGTAGCTCTCGGATGGATCGTTGCCTTTTCGATACCGAGTCCCTCAGCATCGGTGAAATATTCCTTTATGTACTTTTCGGCAACCTCGTTTGAGGAGATGCCCTCCTCGTTTGCCTTTTTGATTATCTTATCGTCAACGTCCGTAAAGTTCTGCGCAAACGTGACCTTATATCCTCTGTACTGCAAATATCTGCGGAGCATATCAAAGACCACGAAGCATCTTGCATTTCCTATATGGAAGAAATTATAAACGGTAGGACCGCACGCATACATTTTTACGTGTCCTTCCTCTATCGGCACAAGCTCTGCCTTTTCTCCCGTCATCGTATTAAACAGTTTCATTTTGATTAGCTCCTTCCTTATTAAGAACCTCTATTTTCTTTTCAAGCTCGTCTATTCTGCCCTGCAATCTGCTTATCTCTGCTGATACAGGGTCCGGAATGTGTATCTGGTCAAGGTCAACGCCGCTTGTGCTCGTATCCCTCTTTTTAGCCACCGCCTTTGCGGGAATACCGACCGCCGTCGTATCGGGCGGGACCTCGTGCAGAACGACCGCACCTGCGGCTATCTTTGCATTGTCACCGACCTTGAACGGCCCTAATACCTTTGCTCCTGCGCCGACCATTACGTTGTTTCCGAGCGTCGGGTGACGCTTGCCTACGTCCTTACCCGTACCGCCGAGCGTAACGCCCTGATATATCGTACAGTTGTCGCCTATTTCGGCAGTTTCACCTATAACGACGCCTGTTCCGTGGTCGATGAAAAGCCCCTTGCCTATCGTAGCGCCGGGGTGTATTTCTATGCCCGTTGCAAACTTTGCCGCCTGGCTTATCGCTCTTGCCGCAAACGGATGCTTTTTATTCAGCTTGTGGGATATTCTGTGCGCCATAACGGCGTGCAGTCCCGAATACAGCAAAAGCACCTCGCTTTTGCTCGTTGCGGCAGGGTCGCGCTCCATAACGGATTCAACGTCAGAATTTACGTCAATGGCAAGGTCAAGAACGCTGTCGATAACGTCAAGGGCAATATTGCCGTATCTTACCGCATCGTTCAATTTTTTTGACGCCTGCGCCAAAGGGTTATTTACGGTTTTCTTTTTCATAAGCTCTCTTTTCATCATTGCCAATTCGGAAGCTGGATGCCGTTTTCTATAAGCCACAGGGGTGAAACGAACGATCCTTCGACCGTTACTGAGCAATGCATTCTGTAATCGTCGCCAAAGCCGCTGTCATCGCCCTTGGCGAGCTTTTGTCCCTGCTGTATCGTCTGACCGACCTGCACGTCGGACACGTCAAGTCTCGTATACCAGCTTCTTACGCCCAGACCGTGATCCACTACGATAACGCCGCCCCAGATAGCATCAACTCCTGCGTATACTATCTTGCCGTCCGCTATCGCCGTTGCGTATTCATCGTCAAGCAGGCGGGAGTCTATTCCCACGTGGCAGTATTCCGTCATCTCGCCGTTGAAGTGTATCGGATTTCCGTAGCCCGTCTTATAGTCCTGTCTGTACGTCGGGAACAGAAAATCGTTTCCTGCAAGCCACTTATTTGACGACTGAGCAGACGTCGTACCGTTTATCAGCTTCAAGAGCGAGGTGATATTTTCATCGTTTATATATCTTTCTATCGTCGATTCCTTGAACGTAAAGTTCTTTGCGTTATATTCCTTATCGCTTACCGTTACGGTATACGTAGATTTCTTCACTTCGTATTCAAGGCATATTTCGTATGTGCCCGGCTCTGTATTATACGTTGTCGGGATCACTGCGTACGATACCTCACCGTCCGTATAGAAAACGGGATCGTTACAGAGCTTCGGCGTGCTTGAGAACTTCAGCTTTGCAGGGTCAATATTTCTTGCTGCAATTACGACGATACCGCCCTTTTCGACATACGGCTGACCTGAAAGCTCAAGGGTCGTCGTCCATATCTTGAAATCGGGCGATGCGTTTACCGTCGCCTTGAATTTGTACTTACCGCTTCCAACGCCGTTCACTCCGTCACTTTCACGCCACTGCGCTTCAAGCTCGAACTCACATTCGGTAGGTGAATCGGGATACACGCCCGTAAATTCGGTATACGAGCGCTTTACGGGATTTTTGTTTCCCTCTTTAACGGTTATATAAACGTCAGCATCAAGCGGCACTCTTGAAAACAGTATATCGAGATCGCCTGCCGATACGGTGCCTATATCCTCTGCCGTATCCGAAACGGGAACGTCAAGGCTGAGGTAATCGTTCTTTATGTTCTTGTATTTCCATTCAAATTCGTACGGCTTTACCGTTTTGCCGCTTACGCTGAGCGTCGGCACCTCTGAGGTGTAAAGGAAATCGGCAAATTCAAACGCGGCAAAGTTTCTTGCATTCTCTGCCTGAACTCTGTACGCCTGCCTGTCGGCATCGTTATAGAAATAAACGCCCTGAAGCTTGTTTACGTCCATAAATACAGAGTAGCTTTCCGTTCTGCCCGCGCCCGCAAGGCTTACCTTGAACATAGTAGCACCGAGTGCATCGTCAGGTATGCCGTCCGCCTTTTCCTCGCTCTTTATAAGCTTCAGCGTCGCATCCGTCTGCGTTCTGTCGGTTATCTGCAATATCTGTCCGTCGGGCTTTACGACCTGAACGGACGTTATCATATCGGGCTTTTCCGTCAGGCTTTCAAACGGCGGCTCGTAGAACACGAACATCAGCACCGTCGGAATAATTATAAGTATTGCCGTAAAAGCAATGAGTATTTTATTCTTCATTGTTGTTTTTCGTTCCTTTCCCGCTTTCTTTGCGAAAGCACGTCGGGGGATTGTATTTTCACTATACGCTTTTCAGAGTAATTCTTGCTTCGGTATTTACCTTGCCGTCGTCTCTTACGGTTCGCATATAGACGTATTCGTCCTGTCTGCTCATATAGACCTTAACAGTACAGCCCAACGGTGCTTCCGAAACGAAATTTATGAGCATACTGTCAGCGTACATTGCCTTTTGCTCCGTACCGCGCTCGTATTTCATTTCGGGGATAAATGACATAAGCATATCGGGGTAATTTGTATTGTTCAAATGTCCGTTAAAGTCAATGTCCGAATAAAGCACCGTTTTTTCGCCCATATATTCGTATTCAAGATCGGCGGGTGCTTTGAAATGCTTTATAGGTTCGATATTGCACGTATCGTCATCGTGCGTCGAGTCGTCCGCGTATTCGGCAACGCGGATTATCCTTGATGCGTTTTCTATTATCGCCCATACTGACGAGCCCTCTGCAACAAGCTCGTTTTCTCTGAATATCTTGTAGTATCTGTCTATCGTAACGCCCTTTTCGCCGTGCACCCAGCTTTCAACGCGGATACGGTCGTATGCGTGCATGACACTGTATATCTTCATGCACATTTTGCACAGGATAAAGGCTCTGTTTTTTGATGCCATCTCGTCAACGGTACGCTGACCGCTCGGCATATGGCAGCTCTGAAGCTGCATATTTGCACATTCCTGCATTTTTCGCAGCACGGCGGATGCTTTCATATTGCAGAAAGCATCCTCATCGTGCACGCTTACGGTAAAATCCGCAATTTGCTTCATTTTACGCCTTGCCGTTTGAGCCGAGAACGTTGATGAGCTTATGGCGTACGAGCTCCTTTATTTCACTTCTTGCAACGCCGAGGTAGTTTCTCGGATCGAATACTGCAGGGCTGTTCGTGAATACTCTGCGTATGCCTGCCGTCATAGCAAGACGGATATC
>JAFYMA010000264.1 GCA_017556845.1 Clostridia bacterium
CGTTGCCTTTCTGCCCGCTTCATCGCCGTCATAGCAGATGATGACCTTTTCTTTATATTTTTTAAGGAGATTTGCCTGCTCCGGAGTGAACGCCGTGCCGAGTCCCGCTACGGCGTTTGTAAAGCCTGCCCCGTGCAAAGCAATAACGTCGGTATATCCCTCGCAGAGTATGAAATGATCCTCCTTTGAATTTTTCGCAAAATTCAAGGCAAAAATATTTCTTCCCTTTCTGAATGCATCAGTATCGTTCGTGTTGAGATATTTCGGCTTTTCGTCTCCGAGCGCTCTGCCTCCGAAGGCTACCACGTTTCCCGCAGGGTCTATGATGGGAAATATCAGTCTTCCTCGGTAGTAATCAAACAATTTTTTATTTTTTCCCTCTGCACACAGAAATGCCGCCTTCATTTCATCTGCGGTATATCCGCACTGACGCAGGTGATTTGCCAAAGCACCGTATTCATCCGGACAGTATCCTATACCGAAATGCGTGCCGAGCGGGCCGTCAAGCGCTCTTTTTTCCGCATACTGCATCGCCTTCGGATATTTTCCGCTTTTGAACGCTTTGCGGAAAAAGACGGCTGCCTCTTTATTCATTTCCAATATACGCTTACGCATATTGATCTCTTTTTCGGCATTGGCACCGACGGGCATCGAAAGTCCCGCGCGCTTTGCCAGATGCTCTATTGCAGACATATAATCGAGATTTTCAACACGCATTATAAACGTTATCACGTCTCCGCCTGCACCGCATCCGAAGCAATAAAAGCTGTCGCTCTTTGAAAAGACTGTAAACGAAGGGGATTTTTCGTTATGAAACGGGCACAGCCCCTGATGGTTAGAGCCTGCACGCTTAAGCGTGACGTAGCTTCCGATAACGTCGACTATATCATTTCTCGCCTTAAGCTCTTCTATAAAGCCACTGTCAAAACGCACGCTTCTTTCCCCCTTTTTTTATCCTAATATACGCAAAAAACGCCTTTTTTTCTCCATCTATTTGCAGTATTTATTGTAAATAAAGTATTAACCGCAAAAAGCGATATTGCTCGACGGCTTAATGTTAACATTTTATATATTGAAATATTGACTTGCACATACTAAAATTTGTAATATAACGTAATAAAAAACGGAGTATTTGTATTATGAAGAGAATAATTGCACTTTTGCTTGCAGTATGCTGCATTACGTGTGTTTCCTGCTCATCGGAAAAGCCGAGATCCGAAATGAACCCGGACGAGCGGCTGACTGCGGCGCTTGACGATATTTTCAATTCGGAAGCATACGATATAAACATTGAAATAAAGTACGATATCATAGACGGCGATCAATCCACTACCATACGTTCACGCGTTATCAAAAACACTGTCGATGGTGTTTCAACCATTCATTTGCAGCGCATAAAAGACGATACCACAACGGACGAATATTATATAGGCAATAAGTTTTATAAGGCTGACGGTAAGCTTTCACACGCAAATTACACCTTTGACCTTTCGGCAGAAACGCTTTTCAATGATCTTGATAAAAGCTTTATGGGCGATTATCAGTACGTAGACGGTGAAGAATATAAAACGTACGAGTTTACCGTTCCGAGCAAAAAGCTGTCAAGCTTTATGTCAGACGGCACAGGTATGATATTAAAAAAGGCGTCGGGCAACGTGATACTCAGCCTTAACGGTTATCCCAAAGCATACCGAATAAATGCAACGACGGAATACTGGATGAGTGAAAATACATTTTACGAATACGATCTCCGCCTCACCGTAACGGTTAATGCCGTTGGCTCCGCAGTGCAGAAGATCACCGTGCCGTTTGACGTATAATATCTTAAAGTTAAAAAAGTTGACAGATGATCCTTCTGTCAACTTTTTTATTTCTTTATGCTACAAACACTCTTATATCGGAAAGATCTCCGTTTTCAAGTGCTTTTCTGCTTATCAAAAAATACAGGCACGATCCGTTTTCAAAATTGAACGATACGTTTTCATCCTCAAATTCGCTGAATGCGGCAAGAACTATGCTGTCATCGTCATACGCTCCGACTTCCGCTTCTTCGTCTTCATACTCGCCGTCAGGATCCTCGTACAGCTCATCGTCAGAAAGGTCATCATCGGGCGGCAGTATACTTACACTGCCCTGCTCTGCGGGTATCATCATATATGCATCCGGAGAAATATCGTTTCCGTTCTCATCCACAAGGCGCATCGGTGACAGTGAGGATCTGTCGCCCGTATAAAGTATCACCCTCGCTGCATCCTTGATATTCGGCGTTGACGGACAGTTCAGTGCGTCATAAAAAAAGTATAAAATTCCGTCGTTCGGAAGATGCTCATTTTTAATGCTGCTGCAATTCACCTGGCACAGAAACATCATATCGCTTTCGTTTCCGTATTTATCCGTTGCAACGGGCCAATCAAAATCATCCCAAACATTCGGTGATCCGAACATACGGTCTGCTCCCGCATCATCCGTTTCATTTGCCATTTTTAAAATAAAATCTGCCATATTTTCTCTCCGCTATATAAATAAATTCAAAAACAGAGTATCTCCATCTTATATACTCCACATAGTCATAATACGAGCACCGTATCGTTGAGAATTATATCATATCATTTGATACGTGTCAACAAATAATTCTTATATTATTGTTGCAAAATTTATTTTTGAGATATAAAATTATACTATTACAGACCGAAAAGGTCAGAAAGGATCATAGATTATGGCATTACCGAATTTCAAGGACAAAACTATTCCGACAAAAACGATAAAGATCGCCGTTATAGCCGTCATCATCGTATTTGCATTGGGATCGTTGATCTTAACCTCCCTTTACACAGTTGACGACAAGCAGCAGGCGGTCATCACCACGTTTGGCAAGGTGACGGAGGTCACAGACGCCGGCATACATTTCAAGCTTCCGTTCGGCATTCAGGAAGCACACATAGTAGACGTTAATATCTCACGCAAGCTGGAGATAGGCTACAGAAGCGACTCGACGGACGCAACACAGTTTGAAACAGTTGAAAAAGAAAGCAAAATGATAACGGGCGATATGAATATCGTAAACGTTGATTTCTTCGTTGAATACAAGATCTCCGATCCCGTTAAATATCTGTTCAACTCCAAGGATCCGGAAAGCATACTTAAAAACCTTGTTCAGAGCCAGATACGCAACGTAATAGGCTCTGCAAAGGCTGACGACGTGCTTACATCCAGCAAGGCGTCCTTGCAGCAGGAAATAAAGACTCTCACGATATCCGAGCTTGAAGCGTACGATATAGGTCTTATCGTTACCGATGTGCGTATTCAGGATGCTGAGCTTCCGACGGATGCGGTAAATGAAGCATACAAGGACGTTGTAAACGCATATCAGGGTATGGAAGCGGCGATCAACCTTGCCGAAGCATACAAAAACTCCGAAATTCCCAAAATGGAAGCGCAGGTAGACAAAATACTGAAGGAGGCTGAGGTACAAAAGCAGGAGCGTATAAACGAAGCTAATATGCAGGTTTCTATGTTCAACGCTATGTACGAGCAATACGCACTCAACCCTCAGGCAACGCTTACGAGAATGTATTACGAGGCAATCCAGAAGGCTCTGCCCGACGTAAAGCTTTACATTGATATGTCGGACGGCGGCACTCAGAAGCTTCTCCCCCTTGAAAACTTCGTAACGCAAGGAGATAAACAATGAAAAATACGTTGAAGATACTTATCCCCGCCGCAATTCTTTTCATACTCATAATTGTCGGCTCACAAAGCTATTTTGTAGTTCAGGAAAATGAATACGTATGCACCGTACGCTTTTCAAAAATAATCGACACGAAATCAGAGCCTGGTATATACGTCAAAGCTCCATTTATTGACACCGTGAAGGTGTTTCCCAATACGACGCTGTTTTACGATATTCCTCCGTCCGAGGTGCTTACTCTTGACAAAAAGAGCATGACTGTTGACAGCTATATAACGTGGGAAATCACAGATCCGCTTTTGTTTTACCAGACGGTAAGCACGACAACCGCGGCAGAAAACCGTCTTTACGATACAACGTACAACGCATTCAAAACAAAAATGGGCGTTCTCAATCAAAACGATATAATAAACGATCTGCCCGCAGATGACAGAAATGCAATATACGAGGAGATAAAGCAAGAGGTTCAGGAAAAATCAAAGGACTACGGTATAAACGTAGTTGACGTAAAAATGAAGCGTCTTGATCTTCCTTCAGAAAACGAAGAGGCAGTATACGCAAGAATGATCTCCGAGCGTACAAGAGACGCCGAGCAATACAGAGCAGAGGGTGAAAAGCAGGCAACTCAGCTTCGCACCCAGGTCGATCAGCAGGCAAAGCTCGCCCTTACAAACGCAGAAGCACAAGCAAAGCAGATCATCGCAAGCGGAGAGGGCGAATATATGCGAATACTTTCCGAGGCGTTCAACACGGCGGAAAAGCAGTCATTTTACGAATTTACCCTTTCTCTCGATGCATTGAAGGCATCGCTTGACGGTGATAACAAAACGGTCATACTTGACAAAAACAGTCCTTTGGCAAAGGCTCTTCTGAACGAGGCAGTAACAAAAATTCCCGTTACTCAGCCCGATAACAGCACAGAGCCCCAGCAGTAATAAAGTATATAGGCATAAGAACATTTCGGATTTTCATCCGGAATGTTCTTTTTTTGCTTTGATCTTTTACCTATGGCATAGAAAAAGAGGCGGGAGCATTTCCCGCCTCTGAATGATCTTTATTTCAGCGAATATTCAGATCTTCTCAGTTTTTATTGATCTCAGCAATCAGCATATCCTTAAGAAGCTGAGGATTGCAGTTACCGCCGAGCTGCTTCATCGCCTTTCCGAACAACGCCATAATAGCCTTTTCCTTGCCGCCCTTGTAATCGGCTACTGCCTTGGGATCAGCGGCAATTACCTCTTTTATGACCTGCTCCACCTTACCTGTATCGTTTGATACGATAAGTCCGTTTTCTTCAGCATATTTTGCAGGATCAATATCCTCTTCAAACATTGCCGCAAGAACTCGCTTTGCATTTGCAAGAGTTATCTTTCCGTCGGATATGAGAAGGATAAGCTCGCCGAGCGAGGTACCGTTTATATTGAGTGCGTCCATCGTCTGCTGCTTTTTGTTGAGGATCGTCATACAGTCGGTAATAAGGCGGTTTGCTACCTCCTTAGCCATTTTGCACTTTTCATACGCGGCGTCGAACACATCACTGAACGCTCTTGAGGAAACGAGCTGTTCAGCATCGTAATCGGAAAGTCCAAGCGAAACGTACTTTGCCTTCTTCACCTTGGGAAATTCGGGCAGACTTTCCTTTATGGAACCGTACCATTCGTCGTCGATAACAACAGGCATAATGTTAGGATCCGGGAAATATCTGTAATCACCCGCTGTCTCCTTGTTACGCATAGCGAAGCTCTTGCCCTTGACGTCATCCCAACGGCGCGTTTCCTGGACGAGCTCCTCCGTTCCGTTTTCAAGCGCATCTATGTGTCTTGACGTTTCGTATTCAATAGCTCTTACGATAGCGGAAAGAGAGTTCATATTCTTCATTTCCGTTCTTACACCGAGAACGTCACTGCCCTCAGGACGAACGGAAAGGTTTACGTCGCAACGCATTGAGCCCTGCTCCCAACGGCACTGAGATACCTTTGCAAATCTCAGAAGTGAGCGAAGCTCCTCAAGGTATGCAACTACCTCATCGGCACTTGAAAGATCGGGACGGCTTACTATTTCTATAAGCGGCACGCTCGTTCTGTTGAAGTCAACGAGCGATGTATCCGTCCAATCATCGTGAACGAGCTTTCCTGCGTCCTCTTCCATGTGTATCTGCTTGATGCCTATCTTCTTTTCGCCGTCAGGCGTGTCTATCGCAACGTATCCGTCAACACAGATAGGTGCAAACCACTGTGTCGTCTGGTAAGAGCACGGCAGATCGGGATAATAATAGCTTTTTTTATCGAACGTCGTCGTTCTGTTTATCTTGCAGTTGAGCATCATACCTGCGGTCATTCCGAGGTCCACTACGTGCTTGTTTACGATGGGGAGCATTCCCGGCATACCGCAGCATGCAGGGCATACGTGCTCGTTCTGCTCGCCGCCGAATTTGGCACTGCAAGAGCAGAATATCTTCGATTCCGTAGCTAACTCAACGTGTACCTCAAGACCGATCACTGTTTCATAACGCATTTTTCCGCACCTCCTTAAATGTCCTGTACAAGCTTCAGAAGGCTTGCATCGGACAAAGCCTTACCGATGACCTGAACACCGCCTGCAACAACAGCGGGAAGTCCCGTCACAGATGCAATAGACGTATAAAGGCTCTCGTTATAAGCGGTCATTTCGTCTGTGCAAGCAGGGCAGAATGCTGTTTTTGAGCATGCGGGAAGCAAAACTGCATCATACTCGGCAAATATCTTTTCAAGGCTTTCGCAGATAACTCTGCGCATTCTGAGTGCCTTGTCATATTTTTTCATATAATTTTCAGTAGAAAGAACGTATGATCCGTAAAGGACTGTACGCTTCGTGTTGAAGCCGAATGCTTCTGTACGGCTGTTTGTATAAAGCTCGTCTATCGTCTTATAATTCGGCGTGCGGTAGCCGTATTTTACGCCGTCATATCTTGAAACATTGTTGCAAAGCTCAGCAGACATAAGAGTATTCCATACGCTTTTTGCCTGAAGCAACACGTCACACGATATTTCAACCGTTTCCGCATTGCACTTTTCCTTGAAGCTTTCTATAAGCTTTTTCGTTTCTTCGTCTGCGGAATTTACAAGATCCTTCAATACTGCGATCTTCTTTATAGGCTGTGCCGTTTTCGCCTGATCGCACCTTTCGGCAGTAAGACTCGTACCGTCCTTATCGTCGTGTCCCGATATGGCAAAAAGCACCTCGGCACATTTTTCGGCACTTGCGGCAGTAACGCTTACGCATTCGCCGGAGCACGCCGCAGGAATCGTGCCGTATCTTGAAACGATTCCGTACGTCGGCTTAATGCAGACCATACCTGAAGCTGCGGCGCCTCTTCTCTGTGCGCCGTTTACATCAAGACCTACGCAAGCCTCGGCAGTACCCTCGGAAATGGCAAGGCAGCCTGCAGATGCATATCTGCCGTCCTTTGTCCGAGCAGCTCCGTAATACGACGTTTCGCCCATTATATCAAGTGAAAACTCACCTACGTTTACCTTACCTGCTATTGAATAGCCTGCATCCTTCAATCTTGTAACTGCTTCTGCTTCAAAAAGACTCATATAGCCGTCAAGCATTTTACTGCCTGCGGACGTCGGCATATCGGCGGTCAGAAGCATATCCTCAAGAGCAACTGCCTTTCCGCTTACGCCATCAGCTTTTGATATA
>JAFYMA010000265.1 GCA_017556845.1 Clostridia bacterium
CTTATCTCTGTTGTAAAGAATAAGACCGCCGCCGGGAAAATCGGGGGCTTTATGTCAAGTATTCTGTCAACCGAAACGTGACTGTTCTTCAGTATTTCTATCGTACCGTCACATATTTCGCCGAGATTGAACGAGCAAATGTTAGATGCCATTCCGACGGCAATACCGAGATTTGAAGAAACGAGTATATTCGGGAATGAAACGGGGAGTAAAACGGGCTCCTTCTGCGTTGCATCGTAGTTATCTATCATATCAACGGCATTTTTATTTATTCCGCCGAATATTTCGTTACAGATCTTTGCGAGCTTTACCTCGGTATAACGGGATGCGGCAACCTCCATATTGGTCGAGTGCATACCAAACGTTCCTTTGGAGTCGATGAACGGGTGTAACAAAGCGCCATTGCCCGTTGTCATTCTTACCATAGTTTCGTATATTGAAGCGTCACCGTGCGGGTTTAGTGTCATCGTAGCGCCGACAACGTTGGTACTTTTAGTTCTCGGACCGTTCAGAAGGTTCATTTTATACATCATGTAAAGAAGCTTACGATGTGCAGGCTTGAAGCCGTCGATCTCGGGGATAGCTCTTGAAATGATGACACTCATTACGTACGGCATATAGTTTTTTTCTATCGTCGCTGTGATAGGCTGATCGGATATTTCAGCTAAGGGTGTATTATCCTCAAGTATCGGTATTTTCTTTTTCTTTGCCATTGTGTGACCTTATATATCTGCGTCTTTGATGTAAAGAGCACCGAATTCAGATATAAATTCCTTTCTTGCTTCGATATTGTCACCGAGCAGTGTATCAAACATTCTGTATGTTTCTGCCTCGTCTGCAGGACACACACGTATCAGTCGGCGCGATTTGGGTGACATGGTGGAAACGTGCATCATATCAGGATCGTTTTCACCGAGACCCTTTGATCGTTGAATGGTGCATTTAACATCACCGAGGCTTTTCAGTATATCATTCTTTTCGTTATCATCGTAGGCGAAATACTGCTGATCCTTATAGGTTATCTCATAAAGCGGAGATTCAACTATATATACCTTGCCTTCACGTATCAAAGAGGGAAGCAAACGGTAGAATATCGTCAGAATAAGAGTTCTTATCTGAAATCCGTCAACGTCGGCATCGGTACAGATAATTATCTTTGACCACTTCAGATTTTCAATGTTGAATTCGGCAGCATCAGCTTTATGCTTTGTTTTTATTTCTACTCCGCAACCGAGTATTTTGAGCAGATCTACGATGATCTGACTTTCAAATATCTTTTCGTAAGAGCTTTTAAGACAGTTAAGCGTTTTACCTCTTACGGGGATAATAGCCTGAAATTCGGGAATACGTGCAAGCTTACAGGATGAAAGAGCAGAATCACCTTCAACGATAAACAGTTCTTTTATGCTTTTATCCTTAGATCTGCAATCAACGAATTTATCAATTTTATTTGTTATATCGTTACTCGTTGTCAGCTTTTTCTTTAAATTAAGACGTGTCGCCTCAGCTGATTCACGGCTTCGCTTATTTACAAGCACCTGAGATGCGATCTTTTCGGCGTCTATTGGGTTTTCAGCAAAAAATATTTCAAGATTCTGCTTTATGAACGAGGTCATATATTCCTGAATAAACGCATTGTTGATAGCTTTTTTCGTTTGATTTTCATACGAGGTGTACGTTGAAAAGCTGTTAGTTACGATTATCAGAGAATCTTCAATATCACCGAATTGTATCTTTGATTCGTTTTTTGTGTATTTTCCCGCGTTTTTGATATACTTATCAATAGCGGATACAAATCCGTTTTTTACTGCCTTGTCAGGTGAGCCGCCGTGCTCAAGAAAGCTTGAGTTATGGTAATATTCTATTACGTTTACCGTATTTGAAAAAGTGAATGAAATGTCAAATTTCAGCTTGTAATCGGGCTTATCCTCTCTGTCTCTGCCAACTCCGCTGCCGCTGAGGTTAACAGTCTGCGTGAATGCAGTAGTGCCTGCAAGAGTTTCAACGTAATCCGAAATGCCTTTTTCGTAATAGTATTCATGAGTCTGAAACTGTCCGTCATCGTTCTGGAATTTAAGAATGAATTTTAATCCGGAATTTACGATAGCCTGCTTTTTCAGAACGTTGTCATAATATTCAAACGGAATGTTTATATCCGTAAAAACCGCAAGATCGGGCTTCCAGCGTATGATGGTACCCGTTTTCTTTTCCTTGCGTTCGATCGGACGCACCTCAAGCTCAGTTACCGGAAATCCTTTTTCGAAGGAAATCGAGCTTACCGTACCCTTTGAATATGACTTTACAGTCATGTATTGAGAAGAAAACTGCGTTGCGCACGCACCAAGACCGTTCAAGCCGAGCGAAAACTCATACGCAGCATACCGGTAATGGACTCTTTGGGCAGATGCATTCTGCCGTAAACCGTCATCTGCAGAATGCACAGACCGACGATGCAGAAACTCATATACCGCCAGCCGCCGGGGAAAGCGGAAGTCAGGCCAATCAGCACAATGGGCGAC
>JAFYMA010000266.1 GCA_017556845.1 Clostridia bacterium
CGGTGACAACGTTGTGAAATGATAATTTGCTATTTTCGGTCTTGCCGCACTTACACGGGAGAGAATTGACGATTTGCCGACGTTAGGAAGACCTACGAGTCCGACGTCCGCAAGCATCTTCAATTCAAGCAGTACCTCTCTTTCCTCTCCGTCAATGCCGTTTTTGGCAAATCTGGGGATCTGACGCGTAGGCGTTGCAAAATGCTTGTTTCCCCAGCCGCCTTTGCCGCCTTTAAGGCAGACAAAGTCGCCTCCGGGACCCATATCGTGTATGATTCTGCCCGTTTCGGCATCCTTTATTAAGGTTCCGGGGGGGACCTGAATAACAAGGTCTGCACCGTTTTTGCCGTGGAACTTATCGCCCTTTCCGTCACCGCCGTTTTCGGCAACGAACTTCTTTCTGTATCGGAAAGCAAGAAGGGTGTTTGAGCCCTCGTCGACCGTAAATACAATATTGCCGCCTTTACCGCCGTCACCGCCGTCAGGGCCGCCCTTTGCAACGTATTTTTCACGGCGGAATGATACACAGCCGTTGCCGCCGTTGCCCGCCTTTATATATATTTTTACGTGATCTATAAGCATATATGTTTTGAATTATCGGAGCATTTCCAAAAATTCTTCCTCCGTTATTATCTTTATTCCAAGGCTTTGAGCCTTTGTAAGCTTGCTTCCGGCCTCATCGCCTGCAAGCACGTACGTCGTCTTTTTTGACACCGACGATGACGTTTTTCCGCCGTTTTCCTCTATCATAGCTTCCGCCTGCGAGCGTTTCAGTGTCGGAAGCGTTCCCGTCAGAACGAACGTCATACCGTCAAATCTGCCGCCCTGCTCCTTGATCTGACACGTGGTAACAAGTCCGCAAGCTTTGAGCTTGTCTATCAATATGCGTGTGCCCTCGTGTGAAAAATAATCCGTCACACATTCAGCCATTATTTCTCCGAAATCCTCTATCTGCGTAAGCTCGTCTGCCGTTGCAAAAAACAGCCGTTCTATATCACCGTATTTTCCTGCCAGAGTTTTTGCCGCCTTCTGACCGATATTTCTGATACCGAGAGCGAACAGAAGCCTTTCAAGACCTGCCGTTTTCGATCTTTCAAGTGCCGAAAGAAGCTTTTCGGCAGACCGCGCACCCATTCCGTCAAGCACCTGAACGTCCCTTACATCAAGCGTATACAGATCGGCAACGTCGTGTATAAGTCCGTTTTCAAGCAGAAGATTTACGACTGCCGTTCCCAAGCCCTCGATATTCATGGCATCACGGGAAGCGAAATGTATTATATTTCTCGCCCTTTGCGCAGGACACAGTACGTTTGTGCAGCGTGTTGCAGCCTCCTCGTCCTTCACCGTACGCTCACCGCATGACGGGCATACGTCCGGCATTTCATACGCAACAGCATTTTCGGGCCGCTTTGAAAGATCGACATTTCCGACCTCGGGTATTATGTCGCCTGCCTTGCGGACAAGCACCGTATCGCCTATCCGTATATCTCTTTTTGCTATATAATCTGCATTATGGAGCGTTGCGCGGCTTACGGTAGTACCTGCAAGTTTTACGGGCTGCAGCACGGCGTTCGGTGTGAGAACTCCCGTTCTGCCGACCTGCACCGTTATATCAAGCAGCCTTGTATATTTTTCTTCGGGCGGAAATTTGTAAGCACAAGCCCACTTCGGCGTACTGATGTTTTCGCCTATTGCATTTCTGTGCTGTATACCATCGACCTTTATGACAACGCCGTCGATGTCATACTGAAGCGTACTGCGTTGAGTGCCGATATTCTGTATCATTTCTATGATACCGTCAGCATCGGAAAATTTTCCGCGGGGCTGAACTGTGTGAAAGCCGAGTCCGTCAAGATATTCAAGCGACTGTGTATGGCTTGAAAATTCCATACCCTCCGCGCCCTGAATATTGAACACCAGAATATCAAGCCTGCGCTTTGCGGTAACTGACGGATCGAGCTGACGCAACGATCCTGCCGATGCATTCCGCGGATTTGCGAACAGCGCCTCGCCGTTTTCTTCCCTTGCACGATTAAGCTGCTCAAAGCTCTTTCTCGGCATATACACCTCACCTCTTACCTCAAGGTAAGACGGAGCATTTTTCAGTGTCATCGGTATTGTGTATATCGTTTTAAGGTTGAGCGTAACGTCCTCGCCTACGAGCCCGTCGCCCCTCGTAGCGCCTCTTACGAAAACGCCGTTTTCGTACACCAATGCTACTGATAAGCCGTCGATCTTCGCCTCCACGGAAAACTCCGCATTCGGCTCTGCTTGCTTTATTCTGTCAACGAACTGCCTTACCTCATCGTACGAAAAAACGTCCTGCAAGGAGCCCATTTTGTATCTGTGCGTGTATTTTTCAAATTTTTCAAGGGCGGATGCACCAACTCTTTTCGTCGGTGAATCATTTCTTGAATATTGCGGATATTCCTCCTCCAGCGCCTTAAGACGCGCAAAAAGTCTGTCATACTCGTAGTCACTTATCTGCGGCGTATCAAGGGTATAATAAAGATATGCGTGCCTGTTCAGCTCTTCTGTCAGAGAAATTATCTCATTTTGTATATCGTTCATATAAATTGCTCCGTACATTAATGTATTTAATATATCATAAAAAAAAGCGGAATATTTCACATTCCGCCTTTGTTTTCATATTTTTAAAACAATTTTAACAACTATAGGATCATATTTCCGGCACAAGATACCCTTTTTGTTCAAGGAGTTCGGCTATTCGGTCAAGTATCTCCTCGCTTTCAGCCTTTACGGTATGGTAATGATAACCCGACGTTACGTGCATAAGCTCCGTCGATTTACCCGACTTTATTCCTTCCATAAAATTGCGTATGCATCGCTCTGAAAAAATATTGAGCTGTGCTTCCATTCTGCCGTACACCTTATGCCATACGAACACGTTTTCAACGGTACCGCCGAGGCTGACTATGGAATTCAGCTCGTCCTCCGTTTCAGCGCTTGTATGCCTTACCTTGAATACTCTTTCTATCAGCGGTGTATTCTTCATAACGTAACCGTCGTGAGTAGACAGTATGTCATAGCCCGACGCCTTCAAAAGCGCAATATCGTGCACTATTATCTGCCTTGAAACGCCGAGTGAGCTTGCAAGCTCACCGCCGCTTACGGCTCTTTTCTGTGCGCTGAGTATCCCCGTGATCCTTCTGCGTCTTTCCTCTGCCTTCATTGCAAGCCTCATATAGCGTGAAGATTTTTCAGCGACAGATCAAGTATGGGTGCAGAATGTGTAAGCGCACCGCTTGATACGTTATCTACGCCGATATCCGCCAAGCGTGCGATATTTTCCTTCGTCACGTTACCGCTGCACTCGGTTTCAGCCTTACCCTTTACCATTTTTACAGCCGTGCGCATATCCTCCGTAGACATATTATCGAGCATTATTATATCAGCGCCCGCATCTACAGCCTCAGCAAGCATATCAAGATTTTCGACCTCGATCTCGATCTTTCTTACGAACGGAGCGTATTCCTTAGCCATCTGAATTGCCTGCTTCACACCGCCCGCTGCGCCTATGTGGTTATCCTTTAACAAAATTCCGTCGCTGAGGTTATATCTGTGATTGTTGCCGCCGCCAACTCTTACTGCGTATTTTTCAAACACACGCATATTCGGAGTCGTTTTTCTCGTGTCGAGCAGTCTTATACCGCTTCCGTCAAGGAGCTTTACAAGCTCGCTTGTGTACGTTGCAATACCGCTCATGCGCTGAAGGTA
>JAFYMA010000267.1 GCA_017556845.1 Clostridia bacterium
TCAAGGCTACAGATCCTGCATCAACTTGTCTTGCGATGGAAAACGGTCTTCCGATCTTACTGTTTGCGCTTGACGATCCCGATAACATTGTTAAAGCTGCCCGTGGTGAATCCATCGGCACGATTGTAAAATAAAATAAATTTATAGGAGATATTAAAAATGAAGCTTGATGTAAAAGAATACGAAGAGAAAATGAAAAAGTCCATAGCTAACTATAACTATGAGCTTTCAACGATAAGAGCAGGAAGAGCAACGCCTGCCGTTCTTGACAAGGTTACCGTTGAATATTACGGCACACCTACTCAGATTTCTGCAATGGCAGAAGTTAAATGTACAGACGCCCGCACGATAGTTATCTCCCCTTGGGATTCTTCAACGCTTAAGAATATCGAAAAGGCTATACTCGTTTCCGATATCGGTATCAATCCTCAGAACGACGGCAAGTGCATTCGTCTCGTTTTCCCCGCAATGACAGAGGAAACACGTAAATCAACGACAAAGCAGATCGCTAAAATGGGCGAGGATGCAAAGGTCGCTATTCGTAACATCCGCCGTGATGCAAATGACAAGAGCAAGGCAATGAAGAAGAACAATGAAATGACGGAGGATGAGCAGAAGCAGTCTGACAAGTCAATTCAGGATCTCACGGATAAGTACATCAAGGAGATCGACACGATAACCAGCACTAAGACAAAGGAAATAATGGAAATTTAATGGCTGATAAAACTAAAGCGTTGCGACATATTGCTTTTATAATGGACGGTAACGGCAGATGGGCCAAAAAGCGCCTTATGCCAAGAGAATATGGGCACAAGGTCGGGGCTGAAACCTTTAAAAATATCGTTAAATACTGTCGCACTCTTGATATCGAAGCTGTTACCGTTTATGCGTTTTCAACAGAGAATTGGAAGCGTCCGGAAAGAGAAGTAAATGCTATAATGGCATTGTTTTCAGATTATCTTGATGTTGCTATCAAGGATATGATGAAAGAAAACGTACGTATAGTATTTCTCGGTGATAAGTCTGTTTTCCCGAATAATCTGAGAAAGAAAATGGAGCAGACGGAAGACGAATCAAAGAACAATAAATACATTCTTAATGTAGGTATTAACTACGGCGGCAGAGACGAGATAGTCAATGCCGTTAATCTGTGCATCAAAGAAGGTATGACGAAGATCACGGAAGATGACATTACGGAAAGACTGTATACAAAGGCATCTCCTATGCCCGATCTTATTGTAAGAACAGGCGGTGAATACAGAATATCCAATTTTTTGATGTGGCAGAGTGCTTATTCTGAATTATATTTTACCGATGTACTGTGGCCCGATTTTTCAAGTGAAGACGTTGACCGAGCTATCGAGGTATTTAATTCCAGAAACCGCCGATACGGTGGAGTTTGATGAAATTGGGAGAAAAAAGTTTTGCTAGTTAGAATTATAACGGCTATACTATGGCTTGCTGCCATTTTACCGTGTTTAATTTTTTCCAATACTGTGCTGATAAACATTCTCGTTGCGCTGCTTTGTTTGATGTCCACGTTTGAAATGCTCAGATGCACAGGTTTACTTAAGAAAAAAGGGATATCTATCCCCGCTTTTCTGGCGGCCGCTGCCGTTCCTTTTGCAACCCGCTTTTCGTATTTGTTTCAAGAAAAGACGGTTATAAACAGCAATGTATGCATATCCGTTCTGATGCTGTTTATCTTCGTTGTATTTACATATACGGTGTTTTCAAAAGGGAAGTGCGACATTGTCAATTCGTCGTTTGTAACGCTTATAATTATGTATATCATAGGCGGATTATCGGCTATAATACTTATACGTGATATGCCGCAGGGTAACGTTTTTTATCCATTAGTATTCGTTGCAGCATGGGGGACTGATATATTTGCTTATTTTGTCGGAATGCTTTTCGGTAAACACAAGCTTATCCCTGACGTTTCTCCTAAAAAAACTATTGAAGGCGCTATCGGCGGTATACTCGGCACAACGGTTCTGTTTGCCGTATACGGTATGCTGTTTTTGCATTTGGAAACGGTGCAATATATAGTTTTGATAGCGTTTGCACCTTTCGTTTCAGTTGTTGCACAGGTGGGCGATCTTTTAATGTCACTTATCAAGCGCAATTACGGAATAAAAGACTATGGAAAGCTGTTACCCGGTCACGGCGGCGTTTTGGATCGCTTTGACAGTATAATCGCAGTATCGTTGCTTTTGTGCATAACGTGCGGTACAATAAATCTATTAGTATAAAGGATAGTATGAATATTAACAAAAGTATCGTAATACTCGGCTCTACCGGCTCTGTTGGAAAGCAAACCGCCGATGTTGCCGAGTATTTCGGCGTAAAGGTTAAGGCCATCGCCGCAGGTAAAAATATAAAGGTTCTTGAAGAACAGATCAGAAAGTTTTCGCCCGAGTATTGCGCTGTTACAGATCAAAATGCCGCAAAGAATTTAAAAATTGCGGTTGCTGATACAAGTTGTAAGATACTTGACGGATACGACAGCGTTTGTCAGATCGCGGGAGGCGTTGAGTGTGATATAGTATTCAACTCGGTTTCGGGCAAGAACGGGCTTTTACCGACAGTTTCAGCTTTGAAATCAGGCAGGACCGTTGCTTTGGCAAATAAAGAGAGTATGGTGTGCGCAGGCGATATAGTAAATGATATAGCGCGCAAATGCGGAGGTAAGCTCCTTCCCGTTGACAGCGAGCACTGTGCTATACACCAGTGCTTATGTAACGGCAGAAAGGACGAGGTAAAACGCATTTTACTCACTGCTTCAGGCGGTCCTTTTTTTGGATATACTGCCGAAATGCTTGATAACGTTACTCTTAAGGATGCCTTGGCACACCCAACGTGGAATATGGGCTCTAAAATAACCATTGATTCCGCATCCTTGGCTAACAAAGGCCTTGAAATCATTGAAGCTATGAAGCTTTTTGATGTTGAATGCGATCAGA
>JAFYMA010000268.1 GCA_017556845.1 Clostridia bacterium
CATAAAAAAGAGACCTCGTCAAGTGCTTATATATAAAATATCTTATTATTTACTATTGCAGTTGTGTTGCAGTTGTGCATTTTAACCAACACACAAAAGCTTTTTTTGTTAAAAAGATGATATCGGCACGCATAAGTTTTTTATTAAAAAAACCTTATTGACAAAATCCTTGATGTATGTTAAAATAAAAGCAAGAATAAGCAGTTTTTATCTGCGTTATGAAAGGAAAATTTGAAATGGGAAAGTTTGTTATCAACAAGACAAATACCGGTTACACATTGGCTCTTAAGGCATCTAACGGTCAGACAATAGCTACAGGCGGCGAAGTATTCAACACACTTGCAAGCTGCAAGAACAGCATCGAAAGCATTGCAAAAAATGCTCCTATCGCTAACGTTGAGGACCAGACCGTTGAAGGCTTTGAAAAGGCTGTAAACCCCAAATTTGAGATCTATACAGACAAGGCAGGCGAATTCCGTTTCCGTCTTAAAGCAAGAAACGGCGAGCCCATTCTCGCAAGTGAGGGCTATGCTGCAAAGGCAAGCTGTGAGAACGGTATCGAAAGCGTACGCAAGAACGCCGTTGACGCTGAGATCGTTGAACCCGCTGAATAATCAATAATCTAAGTAGAAAAATGGGAGACTTTTCAAAAGTCTCCCATTTTTTTATTTCAATCGCAAGGGCAGCCGTCATCATCAAGATGATCGTCGTCATTCATAAATTCACGTGCCGATATGCGTTTTTCAGCCCTTTGCTTTTCCACAAGATCGGAAATAAGATCCTTTACTTTTTTAGGGTGCTTTATATTCAGAATGTCGAGCTCGGGCGTAGATTTATCACCTGTACAGCAATGTATCGTTCCAAGGCCAAACAAGCGCTGTCCAAACGTGCGGTGAAGCGTCAGATCCATCACTCTGTACAAGCGGATCTCCTCTTCCTTTTTAGCGAAAAATCCCGTTTCAACAAAGAGCTTTTCGCGTGTCAGCTTATATACCGTAAAGCTGAACGGCAGACCGAGAAACGTTCTTTTTCTTTCTCTCCATAAATATTCTGACACCTTCATATTATCACTTCCTTGCCTTCTTTTGTATCGCCAGAATTGCCGCAAAAACAGGGATTATGATAACAGCCGCAATTGCTGCTGCAAGGAATATATTTGCGTTGGGAATAAACGATGTGGTTCCGTCATCGTTTGTATGCTCCAATGCATTACTCAGAACCGCCTTTCCTATATACGGGCCAACGATACCGGGCACGAACACCTGAGAGAAAATTCTGACCCCCTGCAGTCTTCCCGCCTTACCGACAGGAGTATTATCACGGATCATCGCGCCGAATACCGCCATACCGGACAAATATCCGCTCATCATGAAAAGCGAGCCGATAAATACGGGAACTGTAGTACGGGTGAAAAACAGGATCATATATCCCAAAATAAGCATTGTAAGCGAGCCTGCACACGAAATACCGAAGCCTTTTTTATCATAAAATCTGCCCCAGAGTGCCGTTACGACGGATGCTGCGATTATTGCAGGCGCCATTATAAGAACGTATTTATCCATCTGCAATGCTTCTTCGTAGTAGATTATCAGATAAGGCATAAAGATCTGGATCGAGATATTAAAAATAATGAATGCCGCGAGTGTTACGTACAAAACGACATTGCTTTTAATAGTAGACGGCATAAATCCGTAAACTATGCCCTTTAAATACGGCATTTCCGAACGCTCTGTCACGGGTTCTTTTATTATAAATATTCCGAGAATACCGACCAATGTCACGAGAGTACCGATTATCGTGAATATCAGCGTCCACGATTTCGGCTGATCGAGATCAAAAAACATAAATCCGCCAAACACCACGAGAACCGACACTAAGGGCATCATAGCGTTTATGCCCTCTGCCGCACCTCTGTTTGATTCATTGGTCGAATCTGTAAGCCAGGCATTGAATGCCGCATCGTTTGCGCTCGAACCGAAAAACGTCATAACGCAGTCGAGCACTATCGTCAGAGTAACGCCGAGAGAAGCTGCCGACGTAGTCAGCGCAAACGTCTTTGTAAGTATATCCTCTCGCAGACCGACGAAGGCAAATATAGAAATGCCCCAGAGAATGTAGCCTGCACAGATGAACAGCTTTCTTTTTCCTATTTTATCGGAAAGAGCACCGATAAACACCGTTGTAAGAGTTGCCGTAACGGCGGATGCCGCAACCATATTTGAAATATCGCCCGCACTTGCATTAAACGTCTTATAGATAAAGACGTTCAGATACATATTTTCAACCACCCACGCGATCTGCCCCAAAAGGCTGAAAAGAGTCAGCGCAAGCCAGAACGAACCGTTTTTCTTTTGTTTCATAATTTTCACAATCTCCTTTATACCGATCTTGGCACCGCGAAAGATCACCGTGCCGTGATTTTTCCAAATACAATATTCACCGATAACGCCTATTTACAGTTTAATAATATGCAAGCATTTACTTTACTTTTTCAGTATATACCACTCCATCGGTATCGTTGCACAACGTCTCAACATCAAATCCGTAACCGCTTTTAACGGTAAGATTCAAGCCGATATTACCTGAATAACTGCTTTTGGGAGGCACGACTCTGCAAGAAGTCATGCGCCCGTCAAACCGTTTTTCCAATACCTTTTTGATCTCGTTAAGCCGATACATATCGTCTATTTCAACGTATATCGTGTCCGCATTTCTCTTCCTTTTTTCAAGCTTCGATATAAGCATCGTCGTTACGAGCGAAAAGAGCGTTGCAATACCTGCGCCCGTGTAAAAGCCGAAGCCTACGGCGATTCCGATTATTCCCGTAGTCCACACGCCTGCCGCCGTGGTAAGACCCATTATCATATTGTTTTCACGCAAGATGATCATTCCCGCGCCGAGAAAACCTATGCCGGATACTACCTGTGCCGATATACGCAAAACGTCTCCCTGACCGAAATAATCCTTCACATACAAGCTTATCATTGACGTCAGTGCCGCGCCGAGACACACAAGAATATGCGTTCTTATACCCGCAGCCCTGCCGTGACGCTCTCTTTCGCTTCCTATAAGCAGGCCTAAAATCACTGACAAAAACAACTTAAAAAGCGTTTCAAGCAAGAATTCCAATTCAAACATCAAACCGATCCTCTCAATTTTTCTTAAGGTATTATAACATATACCTATGCAAAAATCAATATTTTGACATCAAAAACTATTGATTTTTAGATATTGCTGTGTTAAAATCTAATTTAACCAAGGTATTTAACTCGAAAGGAACAAGCTTTAAGCTATGAAAACCAAACGTAATTCTTTTTTAAAGGTCATACTTGCGATCGTATTGATCCCCGTAGCACTTTTCGTGCTTGTAATCGGCGGATTGAACATTGCAAAATTCGCAATTTATTCTGATTACTATGCAATAAAATCAGACTTATGCACAAATCCCGGACTTAACGACGGATTTGTGTGTCAGGGTATTTTTGCGCACGAAAAATCAGAAAAGATATTCGTATCCGGCTATATGAAGGATCACTCTGCCAGCCGTGTATACGTGACCGATATGAACAATAACTCCTACTACGTTTCGCTTTATAAGGACAACGCAGAGTTTACAGGCCATGCAGGCGGTATTGCTTACTACGGCGAAACTGTATACATAGCAAGCGAGGATACCGTTTATACAGTTGATATAAACAAATTTTTAAACGGCAAAAACGGCGATAAGATAGATATCGGAAGCGGCATTGCCGTAAATAACGCTGCAAGCTTCATATACGCAGATTCCGATTACATATACGTCGGTGAATTTCATGACGGAGAAAACTATATAACGGATCACGAATACGTAACGCCCAACGGCACAAACTATGCTATCATTTCACGCTATCTGCCGAGCGATCTTACAAAGCCGAATAAAATATATTCAGTCGGAAACAAGGTACAGGGTATATGCTTCACTCCCGACGGAAAGCTCGTAACATCAACGTCATACGGCCTTACTGACAGTGAATATTTCGTTTACGATCTGAACGATGCAACAGATTCCGGCAACACCTTAGACGGAGCAAGCGTGTATTATCTCGGTGAATGTATAAAGACCTTCAAGGGTCCTGCAATGGTTGAAGGACTTGATTATTATAACGGAAAGGTAATAACCTTGACGGAAAGTGCATCTGATAAATACATATTCGGAAAATTCTTTTTTGCCAACAAGATCGTATCGCTTGACATTTAACTTATAAATTCAGCGGTTTGTAAATATAGTATTGTGTCAATAATATTCAACACTTCGTTGAAATGAAAGGATAATGATATGAAAATTGCTTTTTACGGTGCAGCGCACGAGGTTACGGGCTCTTGCACGGTTCTGTACGCAAACGGTAAAACGATCATGATCGACTGCGGTCTTGAGCAAGGACCTGATATTTACGAAAACTGCGAGCTGCCGATACTTCCGTCAAGCATTGATTGCGTTCTTCTGACACACGCACATATTGACCATTCCGGAAAGCTTCCCTTTCTTACTGCGGGCGGCTTTGGCGGCAAAATATACGCAACGGAAGCAACGGAAAAGCTATGCGGTATAATGCTTCTTGACTCTGCTTATATTCAGGAGTACGAAGCAAAATGGAAAAACAGAAAGGCGAAGCGTTCAGGTCAGGAATCGTTTACCCCTCTGTACACAGTAAAAGATGCGGAAAAAACGTTGAAGCAGTTCGTTTCCTGCTCTTATGATAAGGAGTACACCTTATTTGACGGCATAACGGTGTCGTTTACCGATGCGGGCCATCTTCTCGGCTCGTCAAGCGTCAGCATCTGCATAAACGAAAACGGCAAAGAGGAAACTATCGTATTTTCAGGCGATCTCGGCAACGTAAAGCGCCCTCTGATACGTGACCCTCGTTCGCCAAAAAAAGCAGATTACGCAGTGATAGAATCCACCTACGGCGACAGAACTCACCCACCCGTCAAGGATTACGTAAAGCAGATGGCTGCCATTATCCAATCAACGCTTGACAGAGGCGGAAACCTTGTAATTCCCTGCTTTGCGGTAGGCAGAACGCAGGAAATGCTTTACCTCATACGAACGATAAAGGAGCAAGGACTTATAAAGCGTCACGACGGCTTTCCGGTTTACGTTGACAGTCCGCTTGCGGTTGAAGCGACCGAAATATACGGCAGTGATCTTAACGATTATTTTGACGAGGAAGCACTGGAGCTTTTAAGCAGGGGCATAAATCCCATAAAATTTAAGGATCTTATACTTTCCGTAAGTGCCGAGGAATCAGTTGCCATAAACAAGGATAAAACACCGAAAATAATCCTTTCCGCCAGCGGAATGTATGAGGCGGGACGTATACGCCATCATTTGAAGCATAATCTGTGGCGTCGTGAAAGCACGGTCCTATTCGTCGGATATCAGGCCGACGGAACGCTCGGCAGGCTTATTCTGGACGGAGCGTGCCGTATAAAGCTGTTCGGTGAGGATATTCAGGTAAACGCAAAGATCGAGCGCCTTGACGGTGTAAGCGGTCACGCCGACAGAAATATGCTCATAGATTGGCTTAAGGGCTTTGAACAAGCGCCTAAAACAGTATTTGTAAATCACGGGCAGGACAGTGTATGCGACAGCTTTGCAGACGATATTACAAAAACGCTCGGTATAACCTCTTACGCTCCGTATAACGGTGCTGAGTTTGATACTGAAACGTGTGAATTCAGCGACGTCGGAAATACCACTCGAATCGTAAAAACGGTTCAGAAAAACACAAAAAGACAGTCCACAGCATATCCTCAGCTTCAAAATGCAATAAATAGGCTTACTGCAATAGCCGAGGGGTACAGAAACGGCGCAAACAAAGATATTGCCCGCTTGACAAGCCAGATCAATTCGCTTTGCGAAAAATGGGATAAATAGTCGAAAACGAAGGGATAACGCACGATACTTGCGTTATCCCTTCGGTATTTTTCCGTCATTTACTTTAATTTGTTAATTCTTATTTTAAAGTTTAGCATCAGTTAATAAATTTATGATTTAATTCGTATAGAATACATGTTTAATTACTTAACCCAAAAGGAGCAATTCAATGAATAAAAGAAGCTTTTACGAACGCATTGCACGTTTTATGTATGGCAGAAACGGCAGTGACGATATGTGCAGAGGAATTTTGATCCTATGCGCCGTGCTTATAGTTGTAAATCTGTTTTTCCGTTCGTTTATAATTTCTGCAATAGAGCTTGCCCTGATCGCATACGCGACGTTCAGAATGCTTTCAAAAAACGTGGTCAAGCGTAGACAAGAAAACCAAAAATACAAATCCTTTGAAAACAAGATCAAGCAATATTTTTTACAGCTTAAAAACCGTTTTCGTGACAGAAAAACTCACGTTTACAGAAAATGTCCTGCCTGCAAAAGCACATTGCGTTTGCCGAAGGTAAAGGGCAGTCACTCTGTTAACTGCCCTCGTTGTAAAAAAAGCTTTCACGTTAAGATCTGATCTTACGCAAGACCGCCTGCGGCTATATAGTCTGCCACAAGGTCACGTGCGAATATATTAGGATTATACATTTCAATTTCTGTAAGACGGTTCGGAGCATAAGTAGAGGTATAAGTATCCACCACCACGTAATACGTTTCATCGGGATCAAGCGATGACAAAAGACCGTCGCTGTATGAAACGAAATAATTTGAATTAGACGTTTCGATGAATTTGCTTTTAAGATCCGAGCCCTTGATACTGCAAAGCATCAGAGGATTGTCAAACGGAAACAGCGTCTGTATCTGTGAATACGTTATTTCTCCCTGCGGCAGATTACCCGGACTTCTTACAGATATAAATCCGCCGCCTAAAACGACGTCATATCTGCTTCCCCATACCTGCAAGCCCTTCTGATAATACATTTTCGCAACGATCTTGCGCATTTCGTCGCCGCTGCGGAATTTTTTATTCGTTCCTATCGACAAAGTGCCAAGAGATATATCATCCTTGTATTTTTCAAGCAACACATCAACATACGGATCATCATTTAATGAATCATATCTTGATACGGGAATGAATTCGGCACACGTCACCTTGTCCTTGCCGTTCACTTTGTTTATTTCAAGCTCAAAGTGGGAAATACCGTCATTATCGCCGCCGCCCTGCAAATGATAAACACCGTATGTATCCTTCAATATGTATTTTCTGTGAGTGTGTCCCTCAAACACGACGTCAACGAAGCCGTCGCGTGACAGCTGAACGTCATAATATGACGCGATCTCGTTTCCTGTAACGCTTGCTGCCTCATTCGTTGTGCGTGAGTGGCCGTCATGCAATGAATATACGATAACATCAGCACCGTTTGCACGAAGGCTTTCTGACTCTGCTTTGACGAGCTCAGTAAGAGCATTGCCGGTTTTAAAATAGACGTCTTCTACCTTATCAGGCGATATTGATGAATAGCAATCCCCTATTGCACCTATTATTCCGACGTTCAATTCTCCGCACCTTACCATAACAGACGGGGCGCAATACTCTGCTCTTTTATTCGTCTGTCTGTCGAAAACATTTATTGCAAGAAACGGGAATGACGCTATTTTTGCGTTATCGGCTATACGCTCCGTTCCCCAGTCAAATTCGTGGTTTCCGAGCGTCATTGCAGATGTTCCTATTTCGTTCATCCATTCTGTAACGAGCTTTCCGTACGTGAGATTTGATTCTGACGTTCCCTGCCACATATCGCCAGACGACAGCACAATAGAACATTCATCA
>JAFYMA010000027.1 GCA_017556845.1 Clostridia bacterium
TCCGAAGCAACCGCTTGCGGGAATTATCGGATTGTCAAGCTCAAGTCCGCATAAATTTACGCTCAGATCTGCCATACTATCTCTCCTTTTTTGAATACGGGGCCTTCCTTGCATACCCGTTTCATACCGTTTTTCGTCATTATAGAGCATCCCATGCAGGCGCCGAAGCCGCAGCCCATACGCGCTTCAAAGGAATACTCACCGTCACACTCCGTTTTGTTATATAAAGCTCTCAGCATCGGCAAAGGACCGCAGGCGTACGTGTAATCGTATTCAATATCCGCAAGAACGTCCGTAACGAAGCCCTTTGTGCCGAACGTACCGTCAACGGTAGTAACGGTAACAAAAACGCCGAGTGACTCAAACTCGTCCTTGTAGAAAACGTCCTTTTCGTTATTGAAGCCCAGAACGACGGACGGCTTTTTGCCGTTTTCAATAAGCTTTTTGCAAAGATAATACAACGGCGGAACACCGACGCCGCCGCCCACCAAAAGAGGACGGGTACATTCGGCGCTTGCATCAAAGCCGTTTCCGAGTCCCGTTAAAACGTCAAGCGAAAAGCCGTTTTCGTATTGTCTCATGGCGTCTGTACCGACTCCTACGACCTTGTATATCAGCGTCAGCTCGTCATTCTGAACGTCGCATACTGAAATGGGACGTCTTAAATAAAATCCGGGAAGCTGTAATTCCACGAATTGCCCGGGGGCATTTATTGCACCCGTGTCGCCTCTTAAGACCGTCTTGTATACGTCAAGGGCGATGTTTTCATTTGATAATACGGTGAATTTCATAATATACCACTCCGTTTTGAAAGGATCATATTTGCCATACAATATTGCCGTTATATACGGTGAGCAGATTTTTTCCGAACACCTCATAGCTTTCGAACGGCGTCGATTTACCCATTGAAATAAAGCTTTCAGGGTCTATCGTATATTTTTTATCAAGGTCAATGACGGCAAAGCAATCTTTTCGGCAGGGAATACCGAGTATCTGCCGGGGTGCATAGCACATCAATTTCAGTAAAAGCTCAAGGGATATGACGCCCGTTTTTACAAGATGCGTGTAAAGGATCGGAAACGCAGTTTCAAGCCCCGTGATACCCATAAGGCTTTTTTCAAGTCCTCTTGATTTTTCTTCCTTTGAATGCGGTGCGTGATCCGTTGCGATAACGTCTATCGTGCCGTCCTTTATTCCGTTTATAAGGGCATCTCTGTCGCTTGATGAACGCAAGGGGGGATTCATTTTGAATCTGCCGTCCTCCTGCAGATCGTCATCACATAAAATAAGATAATGAGGAGCTGTTTCACACGTTACGGGCAGACCGTCTGCCTTTGCTCTGCGGACAAGCTCAACTCCCTCTTTGGTCGATATGTGGCAAACGTGGTATCTGCAATTCGTCTTGCGGACAAGCTCGATGTCACGCTCTATCATAACGTATTCGCTGGCGGAGCTTATGCCCCTGTGACCGTGCGTGCGTGCGTACTGTCCGTCGTGTATGTATCCGCCGAGCAAAAGCTCGTTTACCTCGCAGTGCGAGGCGTAAATACCGCCGTGTTCAGCGCATTTTCTCATTGCCTGCTCTACCGTTTCGGTGCTTTGAACGCCTGAGCCGTCGTCTGAAAACAGCCTTGTGTATTTTATCATTTCACCGAAATCGACGGGCGATATACCGCACCGTCCCTTCGTTATACAGCTATACGGAATAATGCCGATAACCCCGTCTGAATTTATGTGTTTAAGCTGCTCTTCAATATGCTCGGCGCAGTCCGGAGCAGGCGAAAGATTGGGCATCGTGCATACGGTGGTATATCCTGCACTCGCGGCGGCAAGCGAGCCGCTTTTGATAGTTTCCTTATAACAAAAACCGGGTTGCCTGAAATGCACGTGCATATCAACAAAGCCCGGTATCAAAATTATATTCTTATCGTCGAAAATACGGATAACACTGCCGTCGAAGCAAGCGTTTTCAGCGGCATTAAAGGCAGCATCAGCAAAGCGTTTGTCTGTACCCTTCATAGTTACTTCCTCCCGATATTTTAACTAATAATATCATTATAAGATAAAGAATATCAACCGTTGTTCATTAATAAATTGTAAATATGCCGTACAAACGATCGCTCAACGATCACCGATGGGTATATTTTGGGTGTGTATTGACATTGAAGGGTAGTTTATGGTATAATTAAAATATATCAAGAAAGGACACTGTAGGATATGAAAAACAGAATTTTCAGTATTATTGCGGTATTATCTTTATTCATAGGCTGCTGCTCTTACGTCATCAATGCGGTAACTATATCGCCAAATGATGACGGTGTGTACGAAATATCAAGCTATGGGCAGCTTCGTCTTTTTTCGGACCTTATCAACGGTAAGGGCATATATTCCTCAAGCGGTGCGGTCAAAAACGCTGATGCGGTGCTCGTTGCCGATATAGTTGCAAACGAAGGACTGCTCAATGACGACGGAAGCATAGCTCTTGACGATCCTGACGTATGGACTCCTATGTATAACTTCAGCGGAGTATTCGACGGAAACGGTCATTCTATAACGGGACTTTATTTTGATGAATACAAAGCGGACGCCGGACTGTTTTCCGTTTTAGCGGAGAACTCGCAGGTCAAAAACCTCAATATAAAAGGCTCGTATATCTGCGGCAAAACGAATGTCGGTATGATAGCGGGCAGCTCGTACGGTGATATTATCAATTGCACCTCTGACGGAAACGTTACGTCATACGCTTGTACATCAGGCGTCGGCGGTATCGTCGGCGTAACGTACGGAAACGTAATGAATTGTAAAAATTATTCCTATATACTTTCTATTTCCGGAACTATAGAGGGCAAATACGTTGACTATGCCGCAGGCATTGCGGGTATATCCTACGGAAAAGTTGAAAAATGTATAAACGAGGGATACGTCACTGCAGCAGAGGCATCGGCAGGCGGTATATGCGGCATAGGAACGGTCGTGACGGATTGCTATAATACCTCGAGCGTAAGCGGCATCATAGATGTTGGCGGTATATGTACGATGCTTAAGGGCAGAATGGAAAACTGCTATAATATCGGAGAAATATATGCAGATGCGGTGCAGGGCAGTAACGTAGGGGCAATAGTTGGCGTATGTGACGTATCTGATGACAACGGCTCATATCCGGAAAATAACTACTATCTGACTACGGAGATAAGCGGTATAGGCTCTTACGTGTTGCCCGACGGCAGCCTCGTAGAAAGTGAAGAAGAGGACTCGGGGGCGGAAATGAAATCGTCCGAAAGCTTTGAAAACGGAAATGTCGCACATCTTCTCGGAAAAAGCTACGGTATGCTGATAGGCAAGGATAAATACCCCGTGTTCAACGACGGAAGCAACACTGTATATATGGTCGCGGGCGTTGCGTGCAGCGGCGGCGGACGCGTTCTCGGTATCAATGAATACGGCTATACGAACGGCGGTGCTTTGGCAGTAGCGGATGACGGATACGCCTTTGCAGGCTGGTATGATAACAACGGAGTTATTGAGAATAATGCCGAGATCTCTATTCAAAAGGTATCAGAAAGCACTGTTTTAAAGGCACTTTTTGCGGAAAAGGGCGACGTAAACTGTGACGGTGTAAAAAATTCGAAGGATATAATAAAATATAAAAAGTTTTTTGCGGGAAAAGCGGAGATATATAACGGCATCGGAGACGTTGATAACGACGGCGATACGGATACCGATGACATAGCACTTGTGGTGGCTGATATTTTACAGTAAAAGCTGAAAAACTTGTGCAACTTAACCAAAAATAAATTTTCTAAACCGTGTTTATTAACAAATTCGTCGGTTTGCACAAAAAAGCGTGTGAAAGATTGTGAATGATTTCTTTTAGGTTAATATTGACATATTCACCCCTCGTATGATAAAATGATAGTGCGAGATAATAGTGTATTTTCTCCGACACTTAACGAAATCGTGCAGATTGCACAAGAAAGGTGATTTTTTATGAAAACGGTTTCTTCTTATGCTATGAAGACTCTGGCGGTGCTTTTGGCACTTATCACGCTCGTTGCGGTTCTTCCGCTTACAGCGATAAAGGCAGATGCTCTTTCATACAGCGGATCAAGCTCTTATATGAGCGGTCCTTATTATCAAAAGCTTACAGCTGTTAACCTTACCGGTAACCAGCGTGTTGACATCGTCAACGTAGCTAAGTCTCAGGTAGGCTATCAGGAGGGTTCCGGTAGCTCAAGTCTTTCCGGTACATCATACGGCGGCGCTAACTATACAGAGTACGGTCGTTGGTACGGTATGCAGGATATGTGGTGCGCAATGTTCGTTTCCTGGTGTGCAAAGGTTGCAGGTATTTCCAGCAGCATAATCACATACCACTCCTACACACCCACAGGTCTTCAGTGGTTCAAGGACAGAGGAAGAGCTTATTCCCGTTCCACAGTTGCAAACGGCGGCTACACACCTATCGCAGGTGACATCATTTACTTCAAGTCGGGAAGAAACAGCAACCCGACAAACCACATCGGTATCGTAACGTCTTATTCCGGCGGTACGGTTTACACGGTAGAGGGTAACACATCTTCCGCAACAGTTTCCACAAACGGCGGTGCAGTTGCAGCGAAGTCTTACTCCATTTCCAACACTTACATAGTTTACATTTGTAAGCCCGCGTATACATCAGGCGATTCCGTTGTTACATCGTCTTGGGTTAACACGTTTGACTTTGCAGACGGTACAAGTACAACAAAGTCCAACACGGATGTTTCCGGTAATATAACAGTTACAAGAGGCGATAACTTTAACATAGGCGGTTGGAGTGTTCACTCCGACGGCGTTGCGAAGTATCAGTGGAACATCAATAACACCTCTTGGGGCGATATGGATGAAAGCTGGATGAAATTCCGTCAGGACGTTGCAAACGCAACAACGTCATTCAAAAAATGCACAGAACTCAACTCCTTCAGCTTTACGCTGAGCTCTGCAGGCTTGAACGTTGGTTCTAACACCATTTCGATTCGCGGTGTGACCAAGACAGGCAGCACGTATACGATAGGTCATATTAACGTATTCGTATATCCCGCAGAGGGAGAAACATACCTGTCAGTTGACAGATACAAATTCCCCGTTGACGAGGGCATTACGTTCTCGGCAAAGGGTGCAAACGATTATGCTTGGGTAGGTCTTTTCGCAAAGGGCGACGTTCCCGGTGAGGTTTCTTCTTACCGCTGGTACGAAATGGGTAAGAACGATGTTAAGAACATCAACCTTATGACAGACCCCAATGCCCGTGTTAACAGCCGTGGCGAGCCTACAGAGGGCGAATACACACTGTACCTCTTCGTTGACGAGGATTACACTGTTGATACAAAAATTGATATTACGTTAACTGCCGCAGAAGGTGCGAAATCTTCTCTTGACGTCCCGAATCCCAAAGATTTCGAGGTCTTCCAGGGCGACAGCTTCTTGACGGCAGGCTGGGCGCTTCACAACAAGGGTATCGAAGCGTTCTACTATATACTGGATAACGATACAACTAAATATGCCATCCAGAATGTTTCTTCAAGAGCAGACGTTCTTGCAGCATTTCCTGATTACACAGCAAGCTGCGGTGCTCTCAACAGCTTCAGCGATCACATTTCAACAAGCGACTGGTCTGTTGGTAAGCACACGGTTAAGATCGGTGCACTTTCCACATCAGGCTATGAAATAATTTTGGGCACACTTACAGTAAACGTAACAACGCCCCCTGTAAGAATCACCA
>JAFYMA010000028.1 GCA_017556845.1 Clostridia bacterium
GTCTATCAAACGAAGCATCTCACGCACAAGAATATTTCTTTTTCTGTCAAGCAGCTCATAACCGTTTTCGGCAAGCGCAAGAGATTTTTTTAAATTTATCAGATTGCCTTTAGTTGGGGCTAAAGCCATTTTCGCTTCTCCCTTTCGTTATTTTTTTCTGAAATACTTCTCTATCGTAGGCTTTTTGATCCTGTCAAGCTCGCTTTCGTCAAAGGCTGAAAGAAGATCCCAGCCAAGATCGAGCGACTCCTGCATTGATCGGTTTTCTTCGGAGGATTGGTTGATAAACTCCTCTTCAAACCGCTTTCCGAACTTGATATACTTTTTATCCTTTTCGGAAAGCTCCTCTTCGCCGATTACGGATGAAAGAGCTCTTGCGTCTACCACCTTTGCATACATTGAAAAAAGCTGGTTTGCAAGCTCTGAATGGTCTTCTCTTGTATATCCTTCTCCTATGCAGTCCTTCATAAGTCTTGAAAGCGACGGCAATACCGCGACGGGCGGATATATTCCCTTTGATGAAAGTGCTCTGTCAAGAACTATCTGACCTTCCGTTATATACCCCGTAAGGTCGGGCACGGGATGTGTTATGTCATCGTTGGGCATCGTCAGTATCGGAAGCTGCGTTACGGAGCCCTCCTTACCCTTTATTATTCCTGCTCTTTCGTAAAGAGAGGCAAGGTCAGAATATAAATATCCCGGATATCCCTTCCTTCCGGGTATTTCGCCCTTCGACGAGCTGAATTCACGCACCGCCTCGGCATACGAGGTCATATCCGTCATAATTACGAGTATATGCATTCCAAGCTCATAAGCAAGATATTCTGCTGCGGTGAGAGCACAGCGAGGGGTAAGTATTCTTTCAATAACGGGGTCTGATGAAAGGTTGAGGAACATTACGACTCTCGATGAAACTCCCGCTCTTGAAAATGAAGCCTTGAAATACTCCGCAACGTCGGCACTTACGCCCATTGAGGCGAAAACGATAGCAAATCTGTCATCGTCAACTCCCTGCAAATGCGCCTGCCGAACTATCTGCGAGGCAAGCTCGTTATGCTTCATACCCGCGCCGGTAAATATGGGCAGCTTCTGCCCTCTTATAAGCGTTGACATAACGTCGATAGACGATATGCCCGTAGCTATATAATCTCTCGGGTATTCGCGGGCTATGGGATTTATCGGCAAGCTGTTTATGTCACAGACCTTATCTGCAAATATCTCTCCCAATCCGTCTATCGGCACGCCTGCGCCGTTGAATGTTCTGCCGAGTATCTCAACAGAAAGAGGCATTTGCATAGGATGCCCCTTGAGTCTCGTTTTTACATTGTGCAAGGAAAGAGAGCGAGTACCCTCAAACACCTCTATAACGACACGTCTGCCGTCTATCTGTATAACTCTTCCCTGCCTGCTTGTGCCGTCAGAAAGAACTATCTGGCACATTTCTTCATAGGAAACGTTATCTATATTATCAAGGACGATCAACGAGCCGTTGATCTCCTTTGCACCCAAATATTCGACTATCATTTATAAGTTCCTTCCCTTCGCCGCATCAGGTACGGCGGGTTCTTGTCAGATGTCTCTGCCGAAGGCTGAGAGCTTTTCGTCGATCTCTTTTATGTACAGATCGAATTTATCGTTCCTGTCGTTTTCAACCTCATACTTCATCGTTGTGAGCTTTTCAAACAGTCCCGTTGACATTATGTCGGATATGGGAACCTGCTGCTGCACAAGCGACTGAGCTTTATCGTACAGATGAAGAATAACGCCCATCATAAGCTTTTGCTTTTTAAGCGGAACGTACGTATCCTCTGCGTGAAAAGCGTTCTGCTGTAAAAAACCGACACGTATAACACGTGATATTTCGATAATGAGCTTTTGCTCGTCAGGCAAAACATCGGAGCCGATAAGTCTTACTATTTCTATAAGTCCGTCTTCCTCGTTCAGAAGTGACATTATGCGCTTTCTGTACGTTACGAAGTCTGCGCCCTGCTTTTGCTCATACCATTTATCAAGATCGGAATAATACTCCGTATAGCTCTGCATCCAGTTTATAGCAGGATAGTGGCGTTGATACGCAAGGCTTTTATCGAGCGCCCAGAAGCACCTTGTAAATCTTTTGGTGTTCTGAGTAACGGGCTCGGAAAAATCCGCACCCTGCGGAGATACTGCGCCTATAAGCGTTACAGAGCCCTCGTCACCACCGAGCGTTCTGACGTATGATGCACGCTCGTAAAAATCCGAAAGACGTGAGGGTAGATATGCGGGAAATCCCTCTTCTGCGGGCATTTCCTCAAGACGTCCGCTTATTTCGCGCAAAGCTTCAGCCCAGCGTGACGTTGAGTCTGCCATCATTGCAACGTGATAGCCCATATCACGGTAATATTCGGCAATCGTAACTCCGGTATATATTGACGCCTCTCTTGCCGCAACGGGCATATTGGAGGTATTCGCTATAAGCACCGTTCTATCGGTCATAGGGCGGTTCGTTTTAGGGTCGATCAGATGAGAAAACTCGTCAAGCACCTGACACATTTCGTTTCCTCTTTCTCCGCATCCGACGTATACGATAATGTCTGCATCGCACCATTTTGCAAGCTGGTGCTGTGTCATCGTCTTACCAGAGCCAAAGCCGCCGGGAATTGCCGAAGCACCGCCCTTTGCCACGGGAAACAGTGAGTCAATAACTCTTTGTCCCGTGATAAGCGGAATTGACGGCGGTATTTTTTCTTTTATCGGTCGAGGTGTTCTTATCGGCCAGTGCTGTGACATTTTCAAAGGTAACGTATGAGCGCCTGGCAGCTCTACCTGAGCAAGAACATCGTCAAGTGTGTATTCTCCCGATACGGCTACGTTATGTGCAAAGCCGTTCACGCCGTACGGAACAAGACATTTATGCTTTATAACGGGTGTTTCGTTTATTACGGCAAAGATCTGTCCCTGCTTTACCTCGTCACCCTCGGAAATGAGCATTTCAACGCTCCACTTTTTTTCATTTGATTCTTCGCCGTATCCGATGTTTATAAATGCACCCTGCTTTTCAAACATATCGTCAAGCGGCCTTCCTATGCCGTCGAAAATGTTTGATAAAAGTCCCGGGCCTAAAAGCAAAGCCATAGCGTTTCCGCTTCCGACAACAGGCTCGCCCGCCTTTAATCCCACGGTGTCCTCGTATACCTGTATCGTAGTAAACTCCGAGCTTACGGCAATTACCTCACCTATAAGGCGCTTATTGCCTACGTATACCATTTCCTGCATAGAAAACGGAACGCTTCCCTTAACGGTGACAACGGGACCGTTAATGCCGTAAACGGAATATATCATATCGTTCATATCAAGAAATTCCTTTAAATTTATCTTACCGATACGGTAAGTCCCGAATGATTAACGAAATACTCTCTTTGCGAAGACAGCTTTTCGTCAAGGGTTTCATCAACGAGCTTATACAGTATTCTGTCATAGCCTCTTATGCCGCCTATGCGGATGCTTTTATCGCTCTCTACACTGCAATACTTACCAAACGCCTTTTTGATCTCATCTGAGTAGATAAGATCCTCTTGTCTTACGTAAAGAGTGATCCGGTTACTTTCCAAAGCGGAAGCAATTGCCTTTGCAGATGCGCAAAGAAGAGGCAGGTATTCATCAGTTTTCGTGAACTGCCGCAGCTTTTTTTCTGCACGTTGTATTATCTCGTCTGTCATTTCGGTGCGCAGCCTTACAAGCTCGTCACGCGCATTTTTGTGCTTTACGGAAAGCTCGTAAGATATCCTTGCGCTTCCTTCCTGCACCTTATGCATTACATATTTTCTTGCCAATGCCTCGTAAGAAGCCCTCGCTTCTGATAGCTGTGCTTCCTTATACTGATCCATTTCCTTTTGCAAAGCACGGCTTTCCTGCTCGGACTGCATACGGATATCATCAAGTAAGGCGTTGACTCTTTCATTTATATCAGGCATTATACCTTTACTCCTATTGCATCACGGACGTATTTTTTGATAGAATCCTTTGATCTGCCCGCACTGTGTCTGTCGGGTATTTCAACGATCAAAGGACGACGGCGGTTGAGCTTTATATCATATATAAGCTCAGGACACATGGGCACAAGACGCTCTGTAATAAGCAAAATTCCTATGCTTTCATCCTGTGCCGCCTGCTCTATACGGGATCTTACGGCATTTGGAGAATGAACAACAACGCCGTCTATTCCCGCAAGACGCATTCCCGTAACGGTATCAATATTATCGCTGATAACGAAAAACTTCATATTAAAGCTTATTGAGTATCAGGATAGAAACGAGAAGTCCGTAAAGAGCGATACCTTCACCGAGAGCAACGAAGATAAGAGCCTTACCGAATGCCTTGGGGTCCTCTGACGTAGCGCCGATAGCTGCAGGTGCGGCAGATGCAACGGCGATACCGCCGCCGATACCCGCAAGGCTCGTTACGAGCGCCGCTGCGATATATCCAAGACCTACGGAAATGTCACCTTCACTCTTTTCCTGCACCTGAGATTCCTCAACGGGCGCACCTTCTTCAGCTGCCGATACGGCGAACGTGCATACGGTGCTGAGAGCAAAAATGCAGATAAAGCATACGAGCTGACGCATAAACGCAGTCTTTACGGAAAGTCCTCTTGCAACACGGCTTATAGAATAAATTACGGTTGCAAGAATAAGAACGAAGGGTACTGTCATTGAAAGAATTTGAATAAGCATATTAGTTCCTCATTTCTGCCGTTGTAACGGCATATTATTTTTCTTTTGCCGCAACGGGCATATACGGTTCGCCTTCACCCTTGAAGAAGCGTGAAAACATTTCATAAAATTCAAGTCTTAACACCTGTATTCCTACAAGCAATGCTTCAAGACACATAACGAGTGCGTTTCCGAATATAAGTATCAGAACGTACGGAACACCTGATGACATTTCTGCAAGCGTGAATACGACCTTCATCATTCCTGCGTGCACGAGTATAAACGCTCCGACTCGCAAAAACGACATCGTATTCGTAACATAGCTGAGCGCCGTTTCAAAAAGCTCGAAAAACGTCTGCATGGCGAAATCCGCAACCGTCTGCCCTTCCTCAAGAGGCTTTTTGCGTTCGAAGATACGAATAAGCGGCTCTGAGAAGAATATCAGCACCAGACTTACGATTATTGCAGGTATTGCTATTGCGGAAGCGTTTTTAAACAGAAGCAGCGATAAAACGCTTACGTAAAATACTATACCGCACAGACCGTTCGCCGAGAAGACTGCGTGCAGTGCTTTCTTCTGCTTTATACACGAAAAGATATTCATAAGTATTGACGCCAAAACAAGCACGACTCCCGCACCGACAGCACCGTATATGAGCATTTGCGTCGTTTCGGGCTTCATAACGTCAACGGGCTTTTCGGAAAAGCCGATAGATCTGAACATCGGATCGAGCAGCTCCTCAAATCCGAATACCGAGCCGTATATCACGCCGAAAACGGCTGACGATATACCGCACGGGATAAGTATTTTTCCAAGCGGCATTTTTTTAAGATGCCACATAAGCGCTCCTATGATCGCAAGGACAAGCCCCTGACCGAGATCTCCGAACATCACGCCGAACAAAAGCGTATACGTAAATGCAACAAAAGGCGTCGGGTCAGGCTCGTTGTAAGACGGCAAGCCGTACATCTGAACGTAAAACTCGTACGGGCGTGCCAGGATATTGTTTTTGAGCTTTACGGGCGGAGAAAACTTTGTATCCTTGCCTACCGCTTCAACCGTGCATTCCATACCGTCAACGTCGTCAAACAGAGTTCTGAACGTTTCACCGTCTGCTTCCGGGCACCAGCCGCATATAATAAATCTGTCTCGGTAAATGCCTACGTATTTGTGTATCTCATAGCGTTCCTTTCTTGCTATGACACACGCAAGCATACGGGAAAATCTTTCTTCCTCCTCAACAAGCGCATCTACCCTTTCATTTTCAAGCCTTTTCAATTCATCCTTAAGTGACTGAACGGTATTTCCGAGAGTTTCATATACTTTCTTCGGAGTTCCGCTGTGCTCTGTTATCGAAAGCTCCTGGAAATACAGACTTGAAAATATTCTGTTTGCCTCCTCGGCAAGTATTTTCGGAGCAAAGTACACTCCGTAGCACAATTCGGATGAAATTGCCGCGGGGAAAAATATGATCTCCTTGTCGGAATAATGATTTTTAAATTTTTCGTAGCCCGACACAGCCATAACGCCAAACCGCGCCACCGTATACTCACAGGCAAATATCTTTTCAAGATCAACGTCAAGATCTTTAAAATGCGATATTATCTGCCTTGATTTTTCGTTTTCCTCTATCAGCGCTTTAAGTCTTACTATTTCCTTATCGGCAATCTCACGCTCTGCGGTGCATTTTGCTATGTATCCGTTTATATCCTCGTCGGATATAAGCGGATCGTCCTGCCCGCTCGGAACGTCGTTGCGCATTATTGCATACAATGCGCTTTCCATAGCCGTATATGGATTTTCGCCCTTCATCGGCAAAAATGAGCTTGTATCGGAATAGAATTTTCCAAGCTCGTCCGGCTGAAAGACTCCTGTACAGACAAGGCGTGACAGTGCCGTATCTATCTGCGATACGTCGCCTGCGATGCTGACGCTGCACATTTTGCAAACAGACATCTCAATCCTCCGTAATTATCATACTCATAATAGCATCGGGGTTAAGAGAATAACGGATACCCTCAACTATTCTGACTATATTTCCAAGCTCCAGCTCCAACAGGTACATATAACAAAGCACCGTTATCGCAGGATACGTGGAGCATCTTATATATTTTCTGCATTTTTCAGCACACAGACGCAATTCCGCATCTGCTCCTGAATTAAGTATCTTTGCGATTTTTTTATCCTTCAACGCTTCGGCGGAATCTGCATCTTCGATTATCGAATGAAGCTTTTTCAGACTAACCGTTCCGTGTAAAAGCAAAAGAGAGGAAATATACTCACTGTCAGCGTCGGGATATTTTTTCAAACGCTGAGCTGTTGCAATATTTCTTGCATCGATATACGTTTTAAAAAAGTCCCTCGCCTGACGCTGTTCTTCCTTGCTTGACAAAGAACTTACCATATCCGACAATGAATCAAGTATCATATTCCATATATCCGCCTCGAGATGCACGACGTCAACGTACCGTCCGTCCTTAGGAACGTATTTAAGCAAAATACCGTAGTATTCGGAAAACTCCGAAGCCTTTAAAATATCGTCATAGCATCTGGCATCCGAAAGCTCGGATATTCGTATTTTGGATTCCTTATCGAAATCCGACATAAGAATGTGAAACGATTCGTCCTTAAAATCAAGCCCCAACCGTGATACAGCCCTTATAAGAAGCGATGCTTCTCTTTTGGCGCAAAGAAATCTTTTTACGTATTCTCCTCTGCCCTTCAGATAAAGCGCAAGCTTTTTATAATCGCCGTATTTGCGCTTTTCAAGCATATACTCTATCTGCTCACGGTGCATACCGCTTACTGCCTTTTCAGAGCTCATAACGCTTGCATAACGCTTTTTTGAGTTCAGATACGACGCCGCCTCGCCAACCGTGGCACACATTGAAAGCTGAGTATAGTCAGACGTTGAAAATCTGTCGCCGTACATACAGCGCGCCTTTGCCGCAGCCGCGCCCTCACACCCCGGCAGCATTATGCGCTTTTTATTTTTTTTGATCTTGAAATTCATTTCTGACCGAGCACCCTTGCAGTTATTTCGTTAGCCCACTTTTCACAATTTGCGTTATAGGCAAACTCAAGGTTATCCTTCATTTTTTTATATTTCTTGCTCGATTCATCCCATTGACCGTCCGCCTTCTTTTGCAGCTCGGTAAGCTGTTTTTTGATCTCCGCCTCCGCCTGTGCCATATACTCGCTTTTTATATGTACCTTTGCGTCAGACAGCTCGGATTCAAGCATAGCGCGCTTTTTTTCCGTTTCCTTTGACAGCTTACGTGCTTTTTCATCAGATCTGACGATCTTTTCTATGATATTTTTCATTGAATAAACCATCCTTTATCTTCCGATCGAAGCCAATCGGAAAAGCGTACAATAAACCTTATAAAATGATATACCATAAATGTACTTATTTAAAGACTAAATTTATAAAGATTTATGAATTGTATTGATTTTTGTCACAGTTTGTATTAAAATATCCGTACTATAAAATGCCTGCTCGGGCAGTCAGGAGCTACCATTGGCAAACGAAAGATTTGATATGATAATTTCCAACGTAAGACGCGGTATATCCGTTGCGGACATCGGTTGCGATCACGCATACGTATCGTGCCGTCTTGTCGAATTGGGAATATCGGAAAAAGTATACGCATCCGATGTGCGTGAAGGTCCTTTACAGTGTGCAAAAAGCAACGTCGAGCGTTTTGGCTACAAAGATAAGATCACTGTAAGACTTGCTGACGGACTGTGCGGAATTGAGGATTTTTCCCCGGACGATATAATCATAGCAGGCATGGGCGGCGAATTGATAGCGGATATTCTCAATCGCTGTCAATACGTAAAGCAGCACTCTGTGCATCTTATATTACAGCCTATGACCTGCTCTTACGAATTGAGAAAGTATCTGTGCGAAAACGGATACGAAATACTTTCAGAGTCACTTTGCCGCGATTCAGGCAGGATATACGAGTGCATATCGTGCAGATATTGCGGAAATGCTCAGAAGTATTCCGAGGGAGATCTGTACGTCGGCTTCAAGACTGACAGTCAAGAGCTTTTCGGTGAATTTCTCAATTCAAAGATCGAAAAATTCAAAGTCATAATATCGGGAAAAAGAAAAGCCGGCTTAAA
>JAFYMA010000006.1 GCA_017556845.1 Clostridia bacterium
GGGTATTCTCCCGTCAGAGATATTGGGGCGAGCCTGTTCCGCTTGTATACTGTGAAAAGTGCGGCTGGGTGCCGATACCCGAGGATCAGCTTCCCCTGACGCTTCCCGACGTTGAAGCATATGAGCCTACTGACACGGGCGAATCTCCCTTAGCTAAAGCGACGGATTGGGTAAATACGACGTGTCCTGCCTGCGGAGGCCATGCGACGAGAGAAACTGATACTATGCCTAACTGGGCAGGCTCGTCGTGGTACTTCCTGCGTTACTGTGATCCTGATAATATGAACGCACTTGCGGCAAAGGAAGCACTTGATTACTGGATGCCTGTTGACTGGTATAACGGTGGTATGGAGCACGTAACGCTTCACCTGCTGTATTCACGCTTCTGGGCAAAGTTCCTTTATGATATAGGCGTTCTGTCGTGCAAGGAGCCTTATATGAAGCGTACCGCACACGGTATGATATTGGGCGAAAACGGCGAAAAGATGTCAAAGTCGAGAGGAAACGTTATCAATCCTGACGATATCGTAAGAGATTACGGTGCTGACGCTCTGCGTCTTTACGAAATGTTTATCGGTGATTTTGAAAAGTCTGCTCCCTGGTCGCAGGAAAGCATAAAGGGCTGTAAGAGATTTTTGGAAAGAGTTGCATCCTTGCCCGAGCTTGTGAACGGAACGGGCGTTACACCGAAGCTTGAATCTTCATTCCACAAGACTGTTAAGAAGGTAACAGAGGATATTGACAATATGAAGTTCAATACCGCTATTGCCGCTTTGATGTCCTTGCTCAATGAGATCAATTCAGCCGGCTCGCTTACAAAGGACGAGGCTATGACGTTCGTTACGCTTCTTTGCCCGTTTGCTCCTCATCTTTGTGAGGAAATATGGGAATCGCTCGGCGGAAACGGACTTTGCTCACGCACAGCGTGGCCGTCATTTGATGAATCGAAAACTGTTGACAGCACGATCGAGATCGGCGTACAGATCAACGGTAAGATGCGCGGAACGGTAACGCTCAGCAGAGATTGCGATAAGGATACAGCGATGAAGGCGGTAATGGAAAACGAAAGAATAGCTGAATATATTACGGGAAAAACAGTAGTAAAAGAGATATACGTACCCGGTAAAATATTCAACATCGTTGTGAAATAATAAAGGTGATATTTTTGTCGTATTTTTAGAAAAAAATCGCAAAAAATACTTGACATTTTTGTAGTTTAGGTATATAATATTTCGCAGATGTGTAACGCGAAGGGAGGGAATAATAATGGCAGAAGTCAGAGTAAAAGAAAACGAAACGCTTGACAGTGCTCTTCGCAGATTTAAAAGACAGTGTGCACGTTCGGGAGTACTTACAGAGCTCCGTAAGAGAGAGCACTATGAGAAGCCCAGCGTAAAGCGCAAGAAGAAGTCCGAGGCGGCAAGAAAGCGCAAGTACAAGTAATTAATGTACACACAGCAGGGATCGCAGTTTTGCCTGCGATCCCTTTTTGTTTATGTATAAAGAAAGGGGGAAAATAAAATGGAGCATTATCTGCATTTTTCAAATACTACGTTCAGAATAGACACACCGACAGAGCTTACCGTTTTTGAAAACCTCTTTCCTCAGTTTGTAACGGAAAGGTGTAAAGCAGACGTCACATATACTGTCCGCATAGGTTCGTTACCCGAACAGTACAGTCTTACAAATCCCGTAATGGCTGATCGCAGTATGTCCGTATATCAAAACAGTGAATATACGGTAAGGCAGTTCAACGTCAGTATATTGCACGATCGTGACAGCAGTATATATCTTGTCAGAAAAAACGAGTACGATTTTCATTATGATATGTATATACAGATGCAGGACATTCCCGTAATGGCGAGAAGCTTCCGTATACTCAACATTATGGCAATAGAAGAAGCGCTCCTTTACTGCGGCAAAATAACGCTTCACGGCGTGATCTTGCAAAACGGGGACGACGGCTTTGTTTTCACAGCACCGTCAGGTACGGGTAAATCCACAATAACTAACCGATGGGCAGAAATGTTCACAGATTCCTTCATCATAAACGGCGACTGTACTGTGATAGGCAAGGAAAACGGCGTATATTACGTATACGGCAGTCCCTTTTGCGGTTCATCACAGATAAGAGAAAATAAAAAAGCGCCCTTAAATACAGTTGTAAGACTGTATCAGGGGCAAAAAAACAGAATAGTTCCTTTACCAGACAAGGAAAAGTTTATTCTTTTATACGAGGCATCGACCGTTAATCATCACGATTCAGATCAAGTGCAGTTGAATACCGAGATGTTGTATGATATAATTTCAAGCGTTCGTATGATTGGGTATGAGTGCATAAATTCTCCGTCGGCAGCAGAGTATCTTCACGGCATACTTACTAAGTAAAACGAAAAAATTCAAAAGGAAAAATAAAGGTAGACACATAGAAATTCTATGTATCTACCTTTTTGTAGTCTTATATTGCCGCCAACGCCTTGTCGATGTCGGCGATTATGTCATCTACGTTTTCAAGACCGACGGAGAATCTTACCATTCCGCCCTCAATTCCTGCCTTAACGAGCTGTTCGTCAGTAAGCTGGCGGTGAGTTTCACTTGCAGGATGCAGTACGCATGTGCGTATATCTGCTACGTGTACCTCGTTGGAAGCAAGCTCCAAAGAGTTCATAAACTTCATAGCGCCTTCTCTGCCGCCCTTGATGATTATGGAGATAACGCCGCTTGAGCCCTTGAGATATTTTTTTGCAAGAAGATTATCCTCGTCACCTTCAAGACCTGAGTATTTAACGCGTTCTATCTTTTCGTGTCCTTCAAAATGCTTTGCTACTATCATAGCATTTTCGCAGTATTGCTTCATTCTTACTGCCAAAGTCTCAAGACCGAGGTTCAGAAGGAACGCAGAATGTGCCGCAGGATATACGCCGAAGTCTCTCATAAGCTGCATTCTTGCCTTTATGATGTAAGCCGCCTTGCCGTACGTTTCAACGTAGGAAATGCCGTGATACGATTCGTCCGGCTCTACTAATTCGGGGAATTTTCCGCACGTCCAGTCGAATTTTCCGCTGTCAACGATCACACCGCCGACCTGTACTGCGTGACCGTCCATATATTTTGACGTGGAGTGGATAACTATATCCGCACCAAAATCAATAGGTCTGCAAAGAAC
>JAFYMA010000029.1 GCA_017556845.1 Clostridia bacterium
ACCTCGCTGTCAACGTGGCCCATTCTGCCGACGAAATTTCTGTTCGTCGTCGCTATGCATTTTTCACCTGATGCAAGTATACCCATATATCCGCCGAGACACGGCCCGCACGTCGGTGTCGAAACAACTGCACCTGCATCAATAAACGCCGTATAATAGCCTCTTTGCACGCATTCGCGCAGTATCTGCATGGTGCCGGGAATTATGATACAGCGTACCCCGTCAGCAATTTTTTTGCCGTTCAGTATCTCGTACGCCGCCTGCATATCCTCCATTCGTCCGTTCGTACAGCTTCCTATTACAACCTGATCTATTTTTATGTGTGAAAGCTCCTTTGCAGGACGGGTGTTTTCGGGCAAATGCGGACACGCTACGGTAGGTACGATCTTTGACAGATCAATATCAATTATCCTTTCGTATTCGGCATCACTGTCGGCAGTATAGATCACCGGTTCTCTTTCACATCGGCCCGCCATATATTCGACCGTTATTTCATCAACGGGAAAGATCCCGTTTTTCGCTCCTGCTTCTATTGCCATATTGCATATGCAGAGTCTATCGTCCATTGAAAGCGTTTTAACACCGTCACCGGTAAACTCCATACTTTTGTATAATGCTCCGTCAACTCCGATATTTCCTATTATCGTTAAAATAACATCCTTACCGCTGCAATTTGACGGCAATTTGCCGAATAAGCGTATCTGTATTGCAGAGGGCACCTTGAACCACGCCTTGCCCGTTGCCATTGCCGCTGCCATATCAGTTGATCCGACGCCCGTTGAAAACGCTCCGAGTGCTCCGTAAGTACAGGTATGGCTGTCAGCTCCTATTATGCAGTCACCTGCGGTAACTACTCCCTGCTCGGGCAAAAGGGCGTGCTCAATGCCCATTTTTCCGACATCGTAAAAATGGCTGACGCAATGCTCACAGGCAAAGCTTCTGCACGTTTTTGACTGCTCTGCCGCCTTTATATCCTTATTCGGCACGAAATGGTCAAGGACTATCGCTATTTTATCCTTATCGAAAACGCTTTCAAAGCCTGCTTTTTTAAACTCGTTTATTGCAACGGGAGTCGTTATATCGTTACCCAATACAACGTCAAGCCTTGCGCTTATAAGCTGTCCTGCCTCAACGCTTTCAAGGTTTGCGTGTGCGGCAAGTATCTTTTGTGTCATAGTCATTGCCATTTCAGTGTTCCTCCCTCGTCATATTATGAAATGCACTTAAAAGCGCGTTCGTATTCGCTCTCATAACGTCCGTGTCCGTACCTGCGCCCCAGTAGATTTCACCGTCTGTACGCTGTAAGCCTATGTACGAAGCTGCAACGCTTCGCGAGCCGTCGCCCTGCATACTGTGCTGTGTGAACACCTGAAGGGTATATTCCTCACCGGAGTATTCTCTCAATGCGTTATTTATCGCACTGAGCGAACCGTTGCCCTCTGTTTCTATTCTCGTTTCAATTCCATCCTTACAGAACGTGACGTTTATGCGCACTACGTTGTTTTCACGCATAAAATCAAATTCCGAAACAGTGAGGCCGGAACGGATATTCAGGTAGTTTTCAACAAAAATATTGAGTACCTCCTCTGCCTTCAGCTCCTTATGCTCTCTGTCTGAAACGCTCTTACACAAATAGCTCAGATGCTCACGCATTTTTGAAGGAAGATTGTATCCGTACGTATGCTCCATAAGATATCCGATGCCGCCCTTGCCGCTTTGCGAGTTGACACGGATAACGTCAGCATCGTACGTTCTGCCTATGTCAGCAGGATCTATCGGTATATACGGCACGGACCACTTTTTTGCTCCCGTGCTTTCACGGTATTTCATTCCCTTTGCTATTGCATCCTGATGCGAGCCTGAAAATGCGGCAAACACGAGCGCTCCTGCATAAGGAGATCTGTCGTGCACCTGCATCCGTGTGCATTTTTCGTACTGCTCAACAAGATACGTCATATCTGAAAAGTCGAGCTTCGGATCTACTCCGTGCGAATACATATTCATAGCAAGAGTTATTATATCTACGTTACCCGTTCTTTCGCCGTTTCCGAACAGCGTTCCCTCAACACGCTGCGCTCCTGCCAGAAGCGCAAGCTCAGCATCCGCAACGCCCGTGCCTCTGTCATTATGAGGGTGGACGGAAAGCGTCACGTGCTCACGGTATTTTAAATTTTCGCTCATAAATTCGACCTGCGATGCGTAAACGTGAGGCGAGCTCATTTCGACGGTCACGGGAAGATTTATTATTACGTTGTTGCTTTCGCTCGGAGACAGAACGTCAAGAACGGCATTACACACCTCAAGGGCGTAATCCATCTCCGTTCCCGTGAAGGACTCCGGAGAATACTCAAAACGGAAATTGCCCTCATACTCGTCGGCAAGCTTTTTGATCATTGACGCACCTTCAACTGCAATAGTCTTGATCTCATCCTTCGACATTCTGAACACCTGCTCACGCTGTGCAACGCTTACCGAATTATAAAAATGTATTATCGCATTCGGAGCACCCTTGCAGGCATCAAACGTCTTTCTGATTATATGCTCACGGCACTGGGTAAGCACCTGCACCGTTACGTCATCGGGGATCATTTTCTGGTCAATAAGAGTTCTCAAAAACTCGTATTCCGTATCGCTCGCGGCGGGAAAGCCAACCTCTATTTCCTTAAAGCCCACCTTTAAAAGCACCTTGAAATACTCCAGCTTTTCCTCAAGGCTCATAGGGATTATGAGGCTCTGATTTCCGTCACGCATATCAACACTGCACCATATAGGCACAGAAGTGATATGGTCCTTTACGACCCATTTATTATATTCCTTTTTCGCAGGAAAATACCCCACGCTGTACTTACTTGCATCCATCATAAAAAGCTCTCCAATATTATAAAAATAACCCATCCCAAAGCGTTTGCTTTGAGACGGGTGTAAAAATGCACTCGCGGTACCACTCAAATTACGGATATATCCGTCACTCATCGGGATCACACAATCCCTATGCACTTACGTAGCATACACGGATAAGCCTACACACTCGCAAGAGCTTCAGCCTCACAGCTTGGAAGTGAGAGGATAAACGCTTACATATCGGCTCGCACCGCACACCGACTCTCTGAAATGATGACGCTTTACCATTCTTCGTCATAGCCTTTGACAAATATTCTGTTGTATGTATTTTAACATCTTTACACCCGTCTGTCAAGTGTTTTTTGAATTTTTTCTGTTCTGTGTGCGCTTACGCGTGATTTTTTAACGTTTATCAACCGGCGTTGAATATAATTTACATAACCGCTGTTGAAAAATACCGTACAGCCCGATATACTGAATTAAGGCTCACCGACATACGTCGGGAATATAAGGCTCAATATGAAAGGCATAAGGATAAAAATGGACGAAAGACCGATGTTGAAAAAAATATTTGAGGAAATACAGGACGGAAGAAATATTGACGATATCATACGCTTTACAGACGATTTTGAAAAGCTGATGTCATATTATTGGTGTGCTTTGTGCGAGGTAGAAACGAAATTCAAGGTGCTTGACAATCAGCTTTCTTTAGGTAAAAAGCGCAATCCGATAGAAAGCATAAAAACGAGACTGAAATCCGTTCAGAGCATACAGGGCAAGTTAAACAAGCTCGGGCTTGAATTCAACTGCGATGCTATTGAGAAAAATCTCAGCGACGTTGCGGGCATCAGAGTCATTTGCAGCTACATAGACGATATATATATGCTCGCCGAGTGTCTTTTAAAGCAGGACGACGTAAAGCTGATTCAGTGGAAGGATTACATAAAGGAGCCGAAGAAAAACGGTTACAGAAGCCTTCATTTGATAATCGAAATACCGATATTTCTGGCAAATGAAAAAAAGATGGTCAGAGCTGAGGTGCAGCTTCGTACGATAGCTATGGAATCATGGGCAAATCTCGAACACCGTATGAGATACAAAAAGGCGCTTTCTGCTGATGTTGAAAAAAAGGTATCGCAAATGCTGTCATCGTGTGCGGATATGAGCTTACAGCTTGACGTACAGATGCAGGAAATAAGAGATCTTGTATATCAGGAAAACGAATAACGTTTTAAAATAAAAAAGCCGAAAGCGTGATGTTCTTATCGGAGAAATTATAAATTGGTTTGTTTATATTTGCTACGCCGTAAACAAATAATTAACCCCGACAGATTTTTAGGTCTGTCGGGGATTGTTGTACTGTTTGATAAATTGGAATTTGACTGCATTACACCTCGTTATTATAATATTTGATTATCAAATCAGGAATATCCTTAGCGACCTCACGGACTTCAAAAAGCTCATGTTCCCAAATATATATTGCCGAGGCATCCGTTTCGCCATTTGGAAGCACACGATAGCAGTAATAATCACCGCAACCATTTGATGCAAAATAAACGAAACGATTTACTTTTTCTTCAAATTCGTCCGGCTCGAGATATTCTGCGAGAATTTCTCTGTTTCTCTTTACTTGTGCGACGATTTCATCTGCAGAAAGCAAAAACCAATGGTCTCCATTCGTTTCTCGTAATAAGGCTTTTAATTCTTCCGGAAAGGTAAAGCCTACATACTTCTCCGCCTTCCTAATCTCTTTTTCGGGGCAAGGTTCTTGCAACATAGCCCAATTATGCCCATCTATTAGTTTTCCAATAAGTTCTCTATACATAGCAAATCTCTCCTACAAATTCTTATATATCATTCTGCTTTATCGCCAGTTTCGCCTTTGTATTACAAAGGCATAGGGCAAAGCCCATACCCCTATTCTTCTGCAAAAAAACAATCATATTGCCATCTTATCGGATTCTCATAAATACATTTAGCAATTTTTTCGTAGTCTCGCCGATCACGAATGATGTGATCGTGAAAACCTCTCTGCCATATCACAGCATCATCATATTTATCATGTATTCCTTTAGAAGCATTCATTTTAACGTATCCAATAACCTTTGAAATAACGGATCAACCTCGTAGGGGCGATTCACGAATCGCCCGTAATTC
>JAFYMA010000030.1 GCA_017556845.1 Clostridia bacterium
ACTACTCTTACGGATCGTTACGAAAACGGCGAATACGTTTATAATAAAACGGACCACCACTGGACAACGCTCGGTGCAAATAACGCATATGCAGAAATAATGCGCTCATTCGGCGAAACGCCTTTAAATCTTGAGGATTTTGACGTTCAGATACAAAGTGACGATTTTCTCGGAACAGTCTACGCAAAGGCGGGTATTGCTCCCTCGGGCGCTGATAAGGTCTCACTGTTCCGATTTAAATCTGATAATGAATTTACAACGACGATCCCCGTAGGAAACGAAATTACGAGTTATCAGGGATTTTACAATATGTCATATCTTGATACCGCCGATCAGTACAGCGTATTTTTAGGTCACGATAACACGTCATTCGGCGGAAATAATCCGATAACACTTATCAAAAAGAACACTGACGAAAAGCGTGAAACGCTCGTTCTTATAAAAGACAGCTTTGCTCACAGCGTAGCTCCGTTTCTTGCTTATCATTACGATCTTATAATCCTTGATATGCGTTACTATACTCCGGACGGAGAGGAATTTAAAACAGTGGCACAGTACGCAATGCAGGATGACATTTCAAAGATACTCGTGTTATACAACATGGAGACGTTCATGAATGACTCTTCTATAATGAGAGCCGTAAAATAAATCCATATAGCAATAAAAGACCGTAAGGCGCTATCATTCAGCCTTACGGTCTATTTTATTTACTTTTGATAAAACGTTATGATCCTGTGAGGAATCGAGCAAGAAACAGAAACCTTGCCTGAAAATATCTTGTGAATTTCGCTGTTGCTGACGAGCTCGGTATACGCCTCGTTCATGGCAGCGTCGTTGGAAAACTTTATTGAGGATATTTTGCCATCCTGCTGTAAAAGTATCTGCTTCGCCTTTTCAAAATCGTAAGTATCGAGAATATATCCGTTATGCTCGTGGAAGCCGAAGTCGGATGATACGCACACGGGCGCCTTAAAGAGATCGTCCGGCACGTGCGTTCCGGAAAGCTCGTTTGTATTTATACAAAAATACTCATATGACGCTTCGTTCGGATACATAAGATTTCCGTTTGAGTCCTCGTGTGTCGGGTCGTCCCACGTAATATCTACCCAATACGCCTGATCATCGAGATATATACAGTTCCAGCCGTGAGGACCTCCGGCGTGGCCTGTGTAGTATATACAGTTAAATCCGAGCTTCGTCATAATAAGCTGAAAAGCCTTTGCATAACCTGAACATACCGTCTTACCGTTTACAAGACAGCCGTATGCCGTATAAATGTAAAACGAGTTTTCATCAGCCATCGTCTTTTTGGCTTCCGCAAGACCGTCAAAATCATAAAAAGCATTCAATGCTATATAATCGTGAACGAATTGGACCTTTTCGTAATCAGTCTTGCATTGGTTTGCCAAGGCTGCAACCTTATCGACCTCTGCGTTAAGTCTGTCGATATACTTTTTCTTATTCGATACGTATTTCCAGAAATCATATTCCTTCACCGTGACCTTACACGTTGACGGTGAATCAAGAAATCCCTGTGAAAAGCTGAAGGAATATCCGCAGGCTATCCAGAACAGCTCAGGGTGCTCGTAGTGAATGGCATAAACTGCCCTTTTTACCCACGTTGAAAAATCAGCATACGTACCGTTCGTGAAGGTACAAGTATTACCGCCGTTTCTGATCTTCTTCAAAAGATCGTCATATATATTTTTTTCTTGCACGGTCAATTGCTGATAATAATATCCTTGCGATTGATCGGGTGAAAAAGTACCCAAACTCGTACCCGGATCAAGATCGTTATCGGGCAAAAACGCATCCGGGGTGCCGAGTATATCCGCACATGCTGAAAAACACATTAAAAGCGCCAGAATTAAGGCTATTGCCAAAGAAGCTCTTAAATTAAAACTTTTATTTTGCATCAGAGTCACCTCCGATACCGTTTGAGTCAGACGCAACGTTATTTTCTGCTTCTGCAGCGAAGAACGATTTATCAAGCTCTGGATGAAATTTTAAAATAAGTCTGTTGACAAAGACGTTTCCCGCAGTATCCTTTTTTGCAATGCTATGTATTTTGACAAAGCAGAAGATATACGTCAGTATAACGAGTGCGTAAAACAGCGTCACCATAATACCGCTTGTAAACGAGCCTGCAAACGAATATACGCCGAACAGTACAACGGGGATAGCAACGTTGACAACTCCCCAAACAACTGACGATCTTATCTTTCTTTTTTCCAAAGCCTTATCAGATACAAGCTGCTTTTCTTTTTTCTGAGCAACGGAATAAAAATGCCAAAGCGTGTAGCAGTACCCCATGACGATGCCTACGAACAGATGGCTCGGCATCGTCGTTACAGTACGCAAGGACAGTCTGTCCCAGCCATTGACAGCTGCATAGCAGATATTTTCGCACGCGGCATAACCGAGAGCAATAAATACCGAATACACGATACCGTCAAAAAGGTAATTGAAATGCTTGCTCTTTCGTGTTATCAGAACGAGGATCAGCCATTTTACAGTTACCTGAATAAGCGCAAATCCTAAAAACGAGCATAGCGCTTTATGAGCAATATCAGCCGACATTGACTGATAATACGGTGTACCGTCAGGACCGAATAACATTTGTCCTTCAAAAAGCTTGTCAAACCCTCCGACCACTGCTTTTTCAAGTAATGATGATGGAACGCAAACGGCTGCACCTGCAAAAAACAGTATAAGCAGCAGACCTACCGGCTCTTTTTCCACTTTATCCTTTGCGTATACGTAGATACACAATAGAATAGCCGGGATCAGAGCAACCAAGGAAGCTTCAATAGGCAGATAATTCATAAGTTTCTCCTTATATATATTTTTTTGCTTGATCAATCAATTGCGTTATATAATTTTTTCATACGTATATCTGTACCCTTGAACAAATACAGAGAAAACTCTCCCATAAGACGTGAGAATATTCGATCGTCGTATTTGCTTCTGAGGTCCTTATTCGTAAGATTCGTGTTAATGATAGTTGATTTTCCGTCACATCTTCTCGTATTGATAAGATTGTATAAGGAAGCTATTGAAAATTGCGTTATATTCTCCGTGCCGAGATCGTCTATAACCAAAAGCTCACATTTGAAATACTTTTCAGATCTTGACATTTCGTTTGAAGACATATGCGTTTTATCATATACGAAATCATCAAAAATATTCTGCGACGTATTGTAAACAACATAGTGGCCTTTGTTCACTATCTCAACGGCGGCAGCTACCGACAAATGCGTTTTTCCCGTTCCTGTATTTCCGATAAACAGCAGACTGTCATCGTCATTTCCGTTGAAATCCTCGCAAAATTTTTTAACTGCTTTGTAAGCGGCTGCAATATATTTGTATCCGTCAGGATCGTCGGAATAATACGAAAGATCGAAATTGTCAAGACGCATCTTTTTAGCAAGAGATCCTATGCCGGATACCTCAAGCATACGGGCTGACAGTTCCTTCTGCATACACTGACACATTATTCCGTCCTTAAAGCCGATATCATTGCATATTTTACACTTATACACAGGCTCAAAATAGTTTTCGGGAAAACCGTATAATTTCAAAAGCTCTTTCCGACGCTGCAAAAGCATTTGATTTTCCGCCTTTACAGCATCAATTCTTGCCTGCAGCTCACCTGTGCCCATAGTTGCCGCCTTAAAAACGGAAAGAGCGGTCATCGAAAGCTTTCTTTCCACTTCATCGATCTCCGGGTACTTTGCAGACAGCGATCTGCGGCGCTGTTCAGCGTCCTTGCGTGCTCTTTGAGAATTTTCCTCAAATGCACGCTTTACCGATATATATACATCATCTCTGTAAGCCATAGCAGATTTCCTCTGTTTTAATTATTTGTTCCCTTGTAGCTTCTTTTGAGAGCAAGATCCAGAAATTCTTCCTCATCAAAATTACCCATTTTGGCATTGTTTTGCGTTTTCTGCTCCTTCGCCTTCTTGCTTGCCTTATAGCTTTCCGCTTCCGCCTTTGTCTGCTCCAGCGTTGTGTAGCCGGCCTCATGCCAACGCTTCAAAATAGCATTTGCGTATACAACGGAGGCATCGCCGGTTTTATCTACCGTAATTTCATACGCCTCTGTTATAAGCTCAAACGGTGTTTTATACTCGTCTATCCACTTATTTATGCAGCCTTTTTCCTTTGTCGTGAGTGTTCGCGCACCAATTCCGAACAACTCTTTTATGCGGTAAAGAAGATCGTTTTTCTTTCTTTCTTCTTCAAGCATAAGCTTTAATCCTTCGACAGTGGTTACGTCGCTATCAAACATGCTGAACGCCATTCTTGAAATATACACAACCGACTTTTTATCGTTTTCTACGCAATATTCAAACAATACCTGTATGTATTCTGCGGAAAGCTGTAAATAGTCGTACATCGACACTATGTGCGATACCTCGTTTTTATTCAGCATTTTTCCGAGCATTGCACCGCATTTATCGATAAGTCTTTGCAGTGTGACGTTTTTCTCTATGATCTCTGCCGCTTCTTTGCCCGTATACTCAGGAGCAACCTTTTTAAGCAGGTTGGCGGAGCTTGATCTTTTTACCGTCTGCATCTGATCTTTTTCTCTGTCTGTATCAATAAAAGCACCGTTATCACGCCAAAAGTCAAGTGCGTTTTCTATATCTGACCACTGCATTTGCAGATCCTTTACTGCTCTTGCACGGTTTTTCTGCGGTTCTGAAATAAACTGCTCGTTTGAACAGGCATATATGATAACGCGAAGCTGATCTGCATTTGCGGATTTCAGTGCGTTCATAACGCAATCATACGGCAAGGACAAGACCTTTGATGCATAATTTATATCCATTGTATGCCTCCATTCGATAAGCTCAAAGTACGATCATATTTCCTCATCGCCCACTCCTATATCGTACATAAGGAGCATCAGAGAGTCGCCAAACATAACATTCTGGCATTTTATGCCTTCGGGCGAAAATTCCTTGCCCGAAAAATTCCATATTCCTTTTATACCCGCTTCTTTTATGTCCTCGCATACGGAAGAATCTGCATCGAGTGATGCAACTACCGCAAGGCTTATAGGTTCTTTTTGACAAAGCTCTCTAAGACGCGAAATGTGCTGTACAGTATACGCACCGCTTTTCTTTCCTACGTTTTCCTCGCTGACGTCAAAAACACCGCGAACACAAACGCCTCTTATATCAAATCCCGTCGTATTCAGCAATGCCGTGCAAAGCTCACCTGATCCGATAATGACTGCGGGATACTTTTTGTTCACGCCAAGTATTCTGCTTATCTGAGTATAAAGAAACTTTACGTTATATCCG
>JAFYMA010000007.1 GCA_017556845.1 Clostridia bacterium
CTTCGTGCCAAGACGCTCCTTCTGATATTTTATTACCTCAACGTGATCGTCATTGATCTCAGGGATCATCATAGGCACGTCTTCTGTCCAACGGTTAGCGGAGTTATTGGAAACAACGACTACCTCTGCCTTTGCATACGCTTCCTCAAGAGCCTTGATCTCGTCCTTTTTCATATCAACGGCACAGAATACAAAATCGACCATAGACGCAACCTTTTCAACGTCTGCTGCATCGTACACCGTCATTTTCTTTGCGTACTCGGGAATATCTCCATCAAGCTTCCATCTGCCCTCTACTGCTTTTTCGTAGGGAACACCTGCGCTTCTCGCGCTTGCTGCCAACGCACAAACCTCAAACATGGGGTGTCCGTCAAGAAGCTTTATAAATCTCTGACCTACCATTCCGGTCGCGCCGATGATACCGGCTTTAATCTTACTCATACAAATATCCTTTCTGCAAGGCGGAATACCGCACCGATGTCGGCTTTGAAAGATTGTATCCTTCAATCTTGCACCAAATTAATAATTACACAATTGGTTAATATTATATCAGCACTAAAAGAATTTGTCAATATATCAAATGTAAAGATAATAATTTATTTTATTAAAATTAGCAATACAGCGTTATACGCAAGGGTGGGCGTACATTGCCTTAAAAGTATATGGTGAAAACGCAAGGGCTGACACTTTATATTTCAAAAAAACTCAGGCACAGGGGCTTTATACGCACCCTGTGCCTGCATTTTATTCAGTTTCCTCAAGCTCTATAAACGTTGCACTGTGAGAAATGCGCGGGAGCAAAACGTCAAATATATCAGACGTTTTTATACGCAGACTGCTCGTGCATACGCACGGATGACAGCCAATATATTCGCATTTCAAAAGGTCCTTATCAACGATAAGACGCACGTTTGACTCCTTATCGTTCATAAGCCCCATAACGCTTACGGCACCGGGCTTTATGCAAAGATATTCCTGCATTTTTTCAGCAGATGCAAACGAAAGCCTTGCAACGCCGAGCTGCTTTGAAAGCAGCTTCGTTTTAAAGGGCTTATCAGCAGGCATCATCAAAAGGTAATGATCGGTCATCTGTCTGTTGCACAAAAACAGATTTTTGCACATTGATGCTCCCATCACCTCGTCAATTTTGCGGCAAAGCTCCATATTTTCAGCAGGCTCGTGGTCTACTCTGTAATACGCAACATTCAACTCGTCAAGCAGATCGTAGCAAGCCAATTCCTCGGGAAAACGGTATTCCCTCGTTATCGGTCTGCCCTTTACAAGCATTAATTCACTCATTTTTATTACCGTCTCTTTTCTTAATGACTTTTGCAGGACAGCCTACGGCAACGCTGTAAGGCGGTATCGGCTTTACTACGGTAGAGCCTGCACCGATAACGCTTCCTTTACCAACATCGGCAGAATACATAATGCACACACCCATTCCGATATAACAGTCATCACCTATTGTGACCTTGCGTGTATTTCCGCCCTGCAATGCGATGATCGTTTCCGGATCGTCGAATATATGTGAATATGGCGTTACGGTTATGTTCTGGGCAAGAAGACAGTCATTTCCTATCTCAAGTCCGACGTGACCGAACAACGTAGTTCCCGTTCCGATATATACGTTTTTGCCGATATGTATATACCCTTCCTCTGCTCTTTCGGTATCAAGATACACTCTTTCGCAAAGCGTGACGTTATCACCGATCGTTATACCACCCGTGCCGCGTGCGATGACCGTAACGTCATCGCTTAAGGTTACATTGTCACCGACGGTTATATACTGCGGATTTACGATCTTTACGTTTTTTCCGATCCTGAACCCCTTCCCGACAGTTTTCAGCTTATTAGCATAATACTCACACCTTTTCAGGTGTGAGTATTCGGAATTATCATTCATTATAAGCGTAAAAGCGAGGCTTTCAAGTGCCTGACAGTCCGCATCGGGAAAGAGGGATCTTAAAAGCTCCTCTTTATTCTTCATCTTTCTTTTCTTCAGGCTTCTTGTCGCCGCCCTGAGTAAACGCCGCACTTACGTATCCGCTGTCGCTGTTGAAGTCCTTTTCAAACAGCTCTCTCATACTTACGTATACCTCTTCGGGTATTTCAGGCGTTCCCTTGGAGAACGTGGGAATAAGCATATCGCCCGCAACCTCGGGGATCGTGCACGTCGTATCGTTTCTGTACTGATCTCTTACAGCCTTATCTCTGAGATTGGGTATCTCAAGCGTTACGCCGCCTGCAAGAACGGAACGGTATGCAAACAATCCCGTTATACCCATATCCATAGCCTCGTATACGTCGATTATGTCAGCGTTTTCGTTACCGCGGATCTTCTCAACGAAGTTATACATTGAGTAGAAATCAGAGCCGCCGTGACCGAACGATGCATCAGCCGTGGGGAATTCCGTTTCGGGCTTGTAGCTTTGAACCTTTTCAGGGCCGTATTCGCCGTCGTACTCGTCAGCGTTAACGTATATGTGCGTCTGACCGCCCATATATGCATCCTCTCTTGCCGTTTCCATTCTGCCCTTTGAACCGTAAACGGTGTACCATACGGAGTTTTTGTAAAGGTCGCCGTGAATGCTCTTTGCAATACCGCCGTTTTCAAACGTTACCATTTCCATACCGAACTGACCTGCCTTGTTACCTGTACGGCGGCGGCGTTCTGTCTTTGTTCCCTCAAATCCTACTACGGAAACGGGACGGAGACCTGTTATGTGAATGATCGGACCGAGTGAGTGCGTGCAATAGAAGTTTGCGTGCATAAGGTTTCTCCAGTGATTGGGATCACCGTAGGAAATGCTGGGCCAGATGGATTCGCAGTTGTGGATATATTCACCCTCACCGTATTCAAATTCACCGATCTTGCCTTCCTTATACAGCTTACGCATTTCATAAGGACCGGGCATATAGCAGTAGTTTTCACCGTATGCGTATATCATACCTGTTTTTTCAACTGTTTCAACAAGCTCAACTGCTTCCTTCATCGTCTGTACGGGAAGAACCTCGCTGAATACGTGAAGACCCTTGTTCATACATCTGATAGCGAAGGGAGCGTGCTCGTTTGCATAGTTTGCAAGAACGACTGCATCCATGTCGTGATTGATGAATTCATCGAAGCTTGTGTAATAAGTAATATTGGCATCGGGATGCTGCTGCTTCTGCTTTTCAATACCCTCTACCCATTTGTCGCAGATAGCTACGACCTCTGCGTTATCAGCCTTCAGGCAGTAGTTGATCATACTCGTGCCGCGGAATGCGCCCATAACGCCTATTCTGACTTTTTTCATATTTACCTCCAATATGATGATACGATTTTAACTTCGTATATGATACCACACTTTTTCCGATTTTTCAATACCTATTTGAAAGTCTTGAAACATTTAATATTTTATTCAAAACCAAAAAGCAGTGAAGCTCCTGCCCTCATTTCATCTTTGAGGGCAGGAGCTTCACCGCCGCAGCTATTAGCTATTGTATCTGTCATTTTATTATCTTATATTTTTTTCCTTGATACGTATCAAGTGTGTACATTCTTTTATCTATTTCATTTATTACGCACGTTTTCTTAACGCTCCAATCGGGTGCAAGAAGGTCGCTTTGCTTGCCGTCGCCCGTAACTCTTGCAATAACCGTTTCAGGTGGCATTCTTTCTATTTGCTCTACCGTTATATCGACGTACTGCTCCATCGTAAGCATCTGCAAATTGCCGTTTTTATATATTTCGCCGAGAAGAGTGCCGTCTATAACGTGCAGAGAATGTATTTTTACAAATTCGGGGGCAAGAGATGCAACGAATTCCGACGTTTGTATCATCATTTCCTTGTTTTCATTCGGCAGACCGTTTATTATATGTATGCAGATACCGATCTTTTTACTGGACGATCTGAGTCTTTCATACCCATTTATAAAATCCTGTGTCGTATGACAGCGGTTTATATACCTTGCAGTTTCATCGTGAAACGTCTGCAAGCCGAGTTCAACCGTCAGCACGGTCTTTTCCGCAAGCTGTGACAAAAGCTCACACACGTCATCCGGTAGACAGTCCGCCCGTGTTGCAATATTTATTCCGACCGTGTCGGGATATTTCAAAGCCTGATCATACTTTTCCGAAAGCACGCTGACGGGAGCATACGTATTCGTATGGGCTTGAAAATACGGTATTATACCGCAGTCTTTCCATTTATGCTCCATCATTTTTCTCGTTTCGTCAAGCTGGCGGACAACCGAGACGTCTGATGACAGCGCAAAATCACCGCTTCCTCTGTCCGAGCAGTAAATACATCCGCCGTATCCCGCCTTACCGTCTATATTCGGGCAGGTAAATCCGCAGTCAAGAGGTATCTTTGCACATTTTTTTCCGAATTTATGCTTTATATAATAATCGTAAGTATGGTATCTTTTATTGCTGTCGGAGTAGATAAACGGATTTTTATCCTTTTGTGTAAGCTTCATTTGTTATTTCCTGTATGGTATAATTTAAAAATTGTATAAACTATTTTAACCGATAAACCGATTTTAAGGTATATAATATTATTAAAAATATTAAATGAAAGCGAATTTGACAATTATGGCTAACGAAGAATGCACCCATGACTGTTCGTCTTGCTCTGCAAGCTGCTCGTCAAGAGAAAAGCCGCAGTTTGAAATGCAAAACAAACATTCACACGTTAAAAAAGTCATAGGCGTTGTAAGCGGTAAGGGCGGCGTAGGTAAATCGCTCGTCACCTCGATGCTTGCCACGGTTATGCAGCGCAGGGGCTACCGCACCGCCATAATGGATGCCGATATAACAGGTCCGTCTATTCCCAAGGCATTCGGACTGCACGGCATTTGCGACGGTGACGGAGAAAACATTTTCCCCTTTGTAACAAAAACGGGCATCGAAGTGATGTCCTTGAACCTTCTGCTTGAGGACGAAAGAACACCTGTCATCTGGAGAGGTCCTGTCATTGCAGGAACTGTAAAGCAGTTCTGGTCCGACGTTCTGTGGGGAGAGGTAGACTTTATGTTTGTTGATATGCCTCCGGGAACGGGCGACGTACCGTTGACCGTTTTCCAATCTCTGCCCGTTGACGGTATCGTAATAGTTACATCACCTCAGGAGCTCGTTTCCCTCATTGTCGGCAAGGCAGTAAAAATGGCGGAAATGATGAACATACCGATCATAGGACTTGTTGAAAACTTCAGCTATCTTGAGTGTCCCGATTGCGGCAAAAAAATCGAAATATACGGCAAAAGCCGTGTAGACGAGGAAGCCGCCGCACTCAACGTACCCGTTTTGGCAAAGCTGCCGATCAAGCCCGAATTTGCAAATCAATGCGATCTGGGACTCATCGAGCTTTTCGAGGGCGACCATATGGAAAAAGCGGCGGACGCTGTGGAAAGCATTTAAAAACCAAAATCAATGCGGAACATAAGTTCCGCATTTTTCTTTATTCAGGATAAACTTTTTTGTAATATTTTTTCGCAAGCTTCGGAGAAAAAAGATACAGAAAGTACGCCAAGCGTTCCATTTTACACATAGAAGCGAAAGTCCAGTATTTAATGAACACCTTTCGGTAAAGCTTTTTATACGGTATAAAATCACAAGCAAGCTCCAAATGTCCGTCATATATTAAATAGTGATATTTCAAGGTTTTCTCAAAAAATCTAC
>JAFYMA010000031.1 GCA_017556845.1 Clostridia bacterium
AACATGATCACAGGTGCAGCTCAGATGGACGGTGCTATCCTCGTTGTTGCAGGTACTGACGGTCCTATGCAGCAGACACGTGAGCACATCCTTCTCGCTCGTCAGGTTGGCGTTCCTGCAATCGTTGTATTCATGAACAAGTGCGACCTCGTTGACGACCCCGAGCTTCTTGACCTCGTTGAAATGGAAATCCGTGAGCTCCTTAACGAGTACGATTTCCCCGGCGACGATACACCTATCATCAGAGGTTCTGCAAGAGATGCTCTTGAGTCCACATGCACAGATGTAAACGATGCTGTATATGCTCCTATCTTCGAGCTTATGAAGAATGTTGACGAATTCATTCCTACACCTGACAGAATGGCTGACATGCCCTTCCTTATGCCTGTTGAGGACGTTTTCTCCATCACAGGTCGTGGTACTGTTGCTACAGGTAGAGTTGAAAGAGGTATCGTAAACATGTCCGACACAGTTGAAATCGTTGGTCTTTCCGATGAGAAGAGACAGACGGTTGTAACAGGCGTTGAAATGTTCAGAAAGCTTCTTGACTCCGCTCAGGCAGGTGATAACATCGGTCTTCTTCTCCGTGGTATCCAGAAGAACGAGATCGAAAGAGGTCAGGTTATTTGTAAGCCCGGCTCCATTCAGCCTCACACAAAGTTTGTAGGTCAGGTTTACGTTCTTACCGAAAAAGAAGGCGGCCGTCAAAAGCCCTTCTTCCCCGGTTACAGACCTCAGTTCTACTTCAGAACAACTGACGTTACAGGCGTTATCGGTCTTCCCGCTGACGTTGAAATGTGCCGCCCCGGCGATAACGTTGATATGACTGTTGAGCTTATCACACCTATCGCTATTGAAAAGGGTCTTCGTTTCGCTATCCGTGAGGGTGGTAGAACAGTTGGTTCCGGCGTCGTTTCCGAGATCCTCGCGTAAGTTAAAAAATAATATAGTACGGTTATTTTCGGGGGATGCAGAAATGCATCAGGTGAAATTCCAAACCGGCGGTAAAGCCCGCCAACACTCAGATTTCTGTGTGCCGAACAGGTGAAATTCCTGTGCCGACGGTAAAGTCCGGATGGTAGAAGATAATGTACCTGTCCTTGTATGATTGCGCCGTTTTGGTGCTATACTTTGACACAAGCGTACCCCCCGACATATATTTGTCGGGGGGCGTTTATTTATACCGTATTTTCCCCGAAGAAAGGGAATTTGTTTGTATGAAGAATAAAAGTGAAATTTTAAAATTGACGACAACGGCGATGCTTGCAGCTCTTGCATCTGTTTTGATGATGTTCGAGTTTTCAACGCCGTTCATACCCGCATTTATTAAATTCGATTTTTCCGAGCTGCCCGGCGTTTTTGCTGCAGTTGCAATTTCTCCGTGGTCCGGCGTTGCAGTTTGCCTTATAAAAAATCTCGTTCATTTGCCGTTTACTACAACGGGGTGCATAGGCGAGGTTGCAAATTTTCTTTTAGGTGCTGCTTTTACACTTTCAACAGGATACATTTTCAGAGCTATAAAGGGAAAGAAAATAGATCTTATAATTTCCGGCACGGTTGGCTCTGCCGTTATGGCACTTATCAGCGTTCCGATAAATTACTACGTTACGTATCCCGTTTATATGAAATTTATGCCGCTTGAAGCGATACTGAATGCTTATATGGAGCTTAATCCCGCGGTCGATTCACTCTGGGATGCACTTATGATGTTCAATCTGCCGTTCAATTTTGTAAAATGTATGGTTTGCGTAGTGATCGCTACGGTGCTTTTTAAAACACTGCGTCCGTTTTTAACTAAATTTGAAATATCAAAGACGTAAAGCAACTGTCAAATATATATGAAAATTCGCGCGTTTGATATTAAATCTTCGCGCGAATATATTTTTTCGCGTATATCTTCAAATAATTTACAAAAAATATATTGCAAATACATCGTATATAATTTATAATTAATTGAAATACACTTTTATGAGGTAGTTGTGTCTGTTTTTTTGAAATATTTATCCGTATTCGGACTGTCGATGGTTCCTGTTTCCGAATTGCGAGGTGCGATTCCGCTCGGAATACTCTTATATGATTTTGACTGGTTGTTGTGCTATATCTTATGTTGTATAGGCAACTTTTTGCCCGTTCCGTTCGTTCTTTTTTTTATCGAACGTATAATTGATTGGAGCAAGACGACGAAGCATTTTGCAAGATTCGGTCTTTTTTTGGAAAGAAAGGCTGCTAAAAACGCAGATAAGGTAAACCGTTACGGCTTTTTCGGACTTATGCTTTTTATTGCTATTCCCTTGCCGATGACGGGTGCCTGGACCGGTACTTTAGTTGCGGCGTTGACCGGAATGAAACCTAAAAGAGCGCTCCTTTCCTGCCTTTTTGGAATACTGATCGCAGGAGCAATAGTTACGCTTATATGCACCGGCCCGCTGTCATTTTTGAGCTGGATGCTGGGCGACAAGATGAATTAAGAAATATATATAAATAAAATTCAAAGGCTTGGATATATAAAATGAGAGAATTTTTTACATCAGAATCTGTAACTGAAGGACATCCTGACAAATTATGCGACGGCGTATCAGACGCTGTCCTTGATGCTATTCTTGCAATTGATCCCGAATCACGTGTTGCATGCGAGTGTTCTACTACAACGGGAATGCTTCTCGTTATGGGTGAGATCACTACAAAGGCGGTGATCGATATACAAAGCATTGCGAGAGAAAAAATAAGAGAAATCGGCTACACAAGAGCAAAATACGGCTTTGACTGTGATACATGTGCCGTTATAAACTGTATTCACGAGCAGTCTGCTGATATTGCTCTCGGTGTTGATAAAGCGTACGAGGCAAAGCAGGGTGAAATGACCGACGGGCTTGATACAGGCGCGGGAGATCAGGGTATGGTGTTCGGATTTGCCTGCAACGAAACGCCTGAGCTTATGCCGCTTCCCATATCCCTTGCTCATAAATTGGCAAAAAAACTGACAGAAGTTCGTAAGAACGGAATGCTCGACTATCTGCGTCCTGACGGAAAAACGCAGGTCACCGTTGAGTACGAGGACGGCAAGCCGATCAGAATAGATTCTATCGTCGTTTCGTCGCAGCACGATGAGAACGTAACCATAGAACAGATCAAAAAGGATATAATTGCGAACGTAATTTCACCCGTTATTCCCGATCAGCTTATGGATAGCGAAACTAAAATATACGTAAATCCCACTGGCAGATTTGTAATAGGCGGTCCTCAGGGTGACAGCGGACTTACAGGCAGAAAAATAATCGTTGATACATACGGCGGATATTCACGCCACGGCGGCGGTGCCTTTTCCGGAAAGGATCCGACGAAGGTCGACAGAAGTGCGGCTTATGCGGCAAGATACGTTGCAAAAAATATCGTTGCAGCAGGTCTTTGTGACAAATGCGAGGTACAGATAGCATATGCGATAGGCGTAGCGAAGCCTTTGTCTGTTCTTATAGAGACGTTCGGTACGGAGAAGATAGACCGTGAAAAAATATATTCAGCGGTAATGCAGTCGTTTGATTTCCGTCCCGCTGCTATAATTAAAAAATTCGATCTTCGCAGACCGATATATTCACCTCTTGCGGCTTACGGTCATATGGGCAGAGAAGATATAAATGCTCCGTGGGAAGAAAGAGATCTTGCGCAAGTACTTAAAAACTTAATTTAACTTAATGTAAAACACGAACATATATTGATAACAAAATCTTGATTTTGGAGTAGATATATGTTCTGTTCTGTTATATGCAATATAACATTTTGCACACTGTGCGTTTACGGCTTATTTTGTGCCTGCGCAGAGGTATTGAATATTATCGGTGAAAGGAGGAACAGGAGCGTTGCAAAATGCAGAAAATATGGAGATAGTCGAAGGCACTGTGGAAAGTGTCATATATCAGAATTCGGAAAACGGCTACAGCGTGGCAGAAATATCCGTGGGAGAAGCGGAATTTCTCACGATCGTCGGAATTATGCCGTACATTGCAGAAGGCGAAACCGTTAAAGCATACGGCAATTTTTCTGTTCATCCTCAATTCGGCAGACAGTTCAAGGTGGAATTTTACGAAAAGGAGCTTCCGTCTACCGAGGGCACGATACTTAAATATCTTTCCTCGCGTTCTATCAAGGGCATAGGTGCGGCAATGGCACGAAAGATAGTTGACCGCTTCGGCACGGAAACGTTTGATATTATCGAAAATCACCCTGAATGGCTGACTGATATAAAAGGTATATCAGAATCAAAGGCGGAGCAGATAAGTGAGGATTTTAAGCGACAGTTTGGCATAAGAACGGTCATGGCGTTTTGTAGTGAATACTTTTCTCCGTCAACGGCAGTGAGAATATATAAGCGTTGGGGAGGCTCTGCCGTTAATGTCATAAAACAAAATCCTTATGTTTTGTGTGATGAAATATACGGCATCACCTTTGCTGATTGCGATAAAATCGCTAAAAATCAGGGAATGAAAAAGGACGATCAGCACAGAGTTTGCGCCGCTCTTAAATACATTCTGCTTCATAATGCAAATCAGAACGGACATACGTACGTTCCCGAAGAAAAGCTCCTTGCGGCAGCGGAGCAGCTTGTGCATATCGATAAGGAGCCTCTTGAGGATATCTTAGACGAGCTTGTAAAGAGTAAGGAAATATATAAAAAGCGTATAGCGGGAAGAAAATGCGTATTTTTAAAGAAGTTTTATGAAGCGGAAGAGTATATATGCGAAAAGCTGAAGCTTCTCGAGGACAAAAATATGTCCTTTCCCATAAACGATATAAACCGAACGTTAGATTCTATCCAGATAACCGAGGATATTAAATATGCTCCGATGCAGCGTGAGGCAATATGCCTTGCGGTTACAAGCTCGGTTATGGTTCTCACAGGAGGTCCCGGTACGGGTAAAACGACCGTCATCAAGGCGGCGATACAGATATTTGAGCGTATAGGATATAAAATAGCACTTGCCGCTCCGACGGGAAGAGCCGCAAAGAGAATGTCAGAGGCTACGGGATGTGAGGCAAAAACGATACACCGTTTGCTTGAAATGGAATATAACGACGGACTTGAGCCAAAATTTATCCGTTGTGAAAACAATCTTCTTGACGAAAACGTAATTATAGTAGACGAAGCCTCTATGATAGACGTTTTACTGTGCAAAGCACTTCTTAAGGCGGTAAAGCCCGGTGCAAAGCTGATCCTTATCGGCGACTTCGACCAGCTTCCGTCTGTCGGTGCGGGTAATGTTCTTAAGGATATTATAGCGTCTGACAGATTTAATACAGTGCAGCTTACAGAGATATTCCGCCAGGCTGAAATGAGCCTTATTATAACGAATGCGCATGCGATAAACAACGGCAAATATCCCGATCTTGAAACGAAAACAAACGACTTTTTCTTCATTCCCCGACAAAGCGACGAGGAAACGGCACAAACCGTGGCACTTCTTTGCAAAAAGCGTCTGCCGAAGGCGTACGGAGCTGATATTATACCGAAGATACAGGTCATAACGCCGTCAAGAAAGGGAAATTCGGGAACGGAGCTGTTGAACGAAACATTACAGAATATTCTCAATCCTCCGTCGCCCGATAAAAAGGAAAAGAAAATACGTCACATCACCTACCGTGAGGGCGATAAGGTGATGCAGATCAAAAACGATTACAATATAGAATGGCATAAGGATGACAGAGACGGTATCGGAATTTTTAACGGAGATATAGGCACTATAATCCAGATAAATCCTTCCGCAGAAACCGTAACTATAAACTTTGACGACCGTATAGCGACATATGATTTCGCCATAATGGACGAGGTAGAGCTTGGATATGCCATTACCGTGCATAAAAGTCAGGGCAGTGAATATCCCGTTGTCATTATACCTATATACAGCTATTCGAGCCGATTGCTTACGAGAAATCTGCTGTATACCGCCGTAACGCGGGCACAAAAGATGGTAATACTCGTTGGCGACGAAGAGGTAATAAGGCGTATGGTAGATAACAACAGGCAGATGCTGAGATATACATCCTTAAAGGAATTGCTATCGGTATATGACAAATAAGACCTTAAATTACGTAATGTCGTCGGTGATACCAAAGCGCTGCTTTGCGTGCGGTGACCTGCTTGACAGCGAGCGCAGGGGATACGCTCTGTGTTCTGAATGTCAGAATGAATGGAATGAGCAAAAGCACACCCCTTGCTCTGTTTGCGGACGTCAGGTAATGATGTGCAGATGCATGAGCAACGATATGAGAAGCGGTCTTATATCATACAGTGCATCGTGTATAGAATTCGATTCGGAAATTTCAAAAAAGCTCATTTACAGCTTTAAAAGAAAAAGAAGCTACCGCCTTGCCGATTTTTTCGCAATGCAGATAGCTGAAAGCATTTTTCTGAAAAACGGTATTCATTTTGAAAATTGTATTATAGTATATCCGAGACGTTCATACGAGGGACGGGCGCGTTTTGGCTTTGATCACGCAAGACTTTTGGCTGTGCGTGTCGGTAAGATAACAGGAATAAAGGTGTGTCATATTTTTGGAAACAAAGGTATGAGTGCTCAGAAGGAGCTTGACCTCAGATCCCGACTTGTAAACGCTTTCGCTTCTTTTTATATAAAAAATAAAGAAGAATGTGTTGAAAGTGTAAAGGGTAAGGATGTAATACTGATAGATGACGTCGTAACAACGGGTTGTACAGCTCTGTGCTTGGCTTCGCTGCTGCACAACGCAGGGGCTAATTCTACCTCTCTTTTTACTATTGGAAAGGTACCGTCTAAAAAGACGAAAAATATACGTTGACAAAAGCAGACTTTTCTGTTTTTATGTTGATTTTTGATGATTATCGGTGTATAATACTACCATAGATTAAAACAGTTAGGAACGATTCGTTATGAATAAGCAAATTTCCATTGATATAGGCACATCGTCAGTGCTGATATATGTAAAGGGAAAAGGAATAGTTTTACAGGAGCCGTCTGTAATTACCGTTGATAATATTACAAACCGCGTTATAAAGATAGGCAGAGAGGCAAGAGAGATGACGGGAAGAACTCCCGAAAGCGTGGTGAATGTATATCCTGTGTCCGACGGAGTAATAAACCGCTATACACACGCTGCGGTAATGCTGAAAAAGTTTCTTGCAAGAAGCTGCGGTACGTTTGTGGTGCGTCCCGATATAACATTGAGTGTGCCGTGCTGTATTTCAGACGTTGAGGAAATGGCATTCAAGAGCCTTGCGGATGAGATAGGTGCAAAAAACGTATATATGATAGATTCTCCGCTGGCGTTCGCAATAGGTGAGGGGATAGACGTTCTTGCACCGGAGGGTAATATGATAATTGATATAGGCGGCGGAAATACAAATATTTCGGTGATCTCGCTTGGTGGAACGGTCGTCGATAACTGTGTAAAATGCGGCGGGAACAAATTTAATGAATCGCTTATAAAATACGTCAGAAATAAGTATGAATTGGCTATAAGTGAAGAAGCGGCAGAACAAGCAAAGATCAAGGCAGGTACCGTGTGGCCGTCGGGAAATACAGCAACGGTTACGGTGAAGGGCAGAAACGTACGCAATTACCGTCCTGAATCCGTAGTGCTTGGCGCATCGGACATGGTCAACGCTTTCGAGGATCCTATGACGAGAATAGGCGAGGCGATATGTACCGTTATCGAAAGCACCCCGCCTGAGCTTGTGTCAGACATAGCTAAAAAGGGAATCATTATGGCAGGAGGCGGAAGTCTTATAAACGGCATTGACAGACTCGTTTCGTCAATAACCGGTATGCCTGTACGAATAGCTGAAAAACCTTTATCCGGAGCAGTTTTAGGTGCAGGAAAGGCATTGGATCTCGATATAGATCCTCACAGCCCGAGAAAGAGAATTTAATAACATAAAAAGAAGCAAGCGTCCGATACGGTATAACATATTGGACGCTTTTATTGTTAGAGAGTTATAAAATAAACAAAAGTAGAAAAAAAGCAGAAAAGTATTAAAAATATATTTAACAAGTTAACTTTTTTTGCGGTGGGAATGTTTATTTTTTTTTGGTACTATAGACTATAGTGCCAAATTTTTTAAAGGCATATATCGCATATAAAGAATACTGCGTTTTTCATATACTTTGACGATCATTCTTTATGAAAGGAAAAACACAATGCGTTTACCGACTCCGGAAATAGATTACCGTAAATTCAAATTCAGTAAATTAATGAGCAAGGAGTTTTCACACCTCTTTCTTCTTTTGTATTGGCCGCTTTTCGGTATTTCATTCAATCTTGTAGAAAAGCTCCTTCCGAAAGAGGCGTGCCATCCCGTTCAATGTGCTCTTGATGATATTATACCGTTTTGCGAAATCTTTCTGCTTCCGTATCTATGGTGGTTCATCTATATGGCAGGATTGTTTATATATCAGCTTTTTTACGATGTTGATGCCTTCAGACGAAGTACGAAATTCATAATCATAGCATACACGGTTACGTTCATAGTATATATTGCGTATCCGACGTGTCAGAATTTGCGTCCGAGTGACTTTGAAAGAGATAATTTTCTGACAAGAATAATGGAATCGTATTACGCGTATGACACGAATACGAACGTATGCCCTTCAATGCACGTTATCGGCTCTGTTGCAGCTATGGCGGGAGGTCTGCACACAAAACGGCTCCAAAAGCCCGCATGGCGTATATATTTTGTAGTGGTGGCGATACTTATATCCATATCGACGGTTTTTGTAAAGCAGCATTCCGCACTTGACATTTTTTACGCACTTCCGCTTTGTCTTGTTACATATCTGATCTGCTTCGGTGATATTTTTATTAAATCCAAAAAGAAAAATAAGCAATTGATTAATGCTTGAAAGCACGAGGTTATATATGCTTGAATTAAAAAATATTAAAAAGGATTATCCTATGGGCGAGGAGACTGTCCACGCTCTTAAAGGGATAGATCTGCGTTTCCGCAAAAGTGAATTCGTTTCTGTTTTAGGACAGTCAGGCTGCGGTAAAACGACTATGCTGAATATAATCGGCGGACTCGACGGATATACCGACGGTGATCTTATAATAAACGGCGTGTCAACAAAAAAATATAAGGACAGAGATTGGGACAGTTACAGAAACCATTCCATCGGCTTCGTTTTCCAGTCGTATAACCTTATTCCGCACCAGACAGTTTTGCAAAACGTAGAGCTGGCACTGTCTCTTTCAGGCGTTTCCAAAAAGGAAAGAAAGCAAAGAGCAAAGGACGCCTTGAAAAGAGTCGGACTTGAAAGCCAGTATAACAAAAAACCGTGTGAAATGTCCGGCGGCCAGATGCAAAGAGTTGCCATAGCAAGAGCTATAGTTAATGATCCTGATATTATACTTGCAGACGAGCCGACCGGTGCGCTTGATACTGAAACGAGCGTTCAGGTAATGGAGATACTTAAGGAAATATCAAAAGAAAAGCTCGTTATTATGGTTACGCATAATCCTGAATTGGCAGAGAAGTATTCGACAAGAATAATCCGTATGCTTGACGGTATTATAATCGGTGATTCTTCGCCCGTTTCTGATGACGAAATACCCGATTACGAGCGGAAAAAGGAAGAAAAGCACTCGCGTGAGAAAAAGCCGTCTCTTTCGTTTGCAACGTCATTTGCACTTTCCTTGAATAATCTGTTTACTAAAAAGAGCAGAACGGCTTTGACTTCGTTTGCCGGAAGCATAGGTATTATCGGTATTGCGCTTATTCTTGCTGTATCGCAGGGTACGACGGCGTATATAGATCAGGTGCAGGAAACGACGCTTTCGGCATATCCCTTGACGCTTGAATCTCAAACGCTTGATATGAGTGCTATGATAGAAAGCTTTATGAGCGATTCGGCAGGCTCATCACACGAAAATGATGCTATTTACAAGGATATGATAATAGCAGATCTCGTCAATGCGTTAAGCAAGCTACAAACGAGAGAAAACGACCTTAAATCATTAAA
>JAFYMA010000032.1 GCA_017556845.1 Clostridia bacterium
AAATAAAAGAGCCTTGACAAAAGCAAGTGATAAATGGTATGATAATCAGACAAAACTTTAAAAATCTGTTCTAAAAATTTTACAATGCCGAAAGATCGGCAGAATGGAGAAAATAATGCTTACGAACACACTTTACGATTTTCTTGAAAGTAAATTGCCGAAAACACTGTCTTGCCCTTGGGATCATGACGGGCTCGGCGTTCTGCCTTCGGACACGCATATAACTAACAAGGTGCTTCTGGCTGTTGATATAACAATGAACGTGCTGAAATATGCAAAGGAAAACGGTTTTGACACCGTAATATCCCATCACGCGATCAATTTTTCAAAAATTCCCGAGCTTACAGGACGTGACGTCATAGGAAAGCGTGCATTGTACGCATATACGAACGGAATTGCCGTTATGGGCTTTCATACAAGACTTGATGCATCGGAATACGGAATTAATATGCTTACCGCACAGCGACTCGGACTTACGGATATTACCGTTTTTGAGCACGGCGGAGAACGGCTTGGATATACGGGCAGATTTGACGGCGGCATTGAATTTGACAAGGTGCTTTCCGATTATAAAGCTCTTACGGGCTCTCCCTGCCCTGCATATGTAAAGGCAAAGGAAAGAATCGAAACTGCATTAGTCGTATGCGGTGCGTACAGTGAGGGAGCGTATGTTTCTTCAGGGATCGGAGTAGATCTGTTCATTTCGGGTGAGATCAAGCATCATGCACTGCTTGATGCTTACGATATGGGTGTTTCGTGCATCGGTGCAGACCATTTTCATTCAGAAAAAATATCCATAGAATGCTTAAAGCAGATACTTTCAGAGCAACCCATACAAATAGAAATATATCCTTTTGAAAGCGAGATAAATTATGCCGTTTGACGGTGGAATGACGTGTGCTGTTGCATACGAGCTGTCGCAGGGTGCGCTCGGTGCAAAGATCGAAAAGGTGTACGTACCGTGTAAGGACGAGCTTGTTCTCCTCCTTCATACGAAGGACGGTGCAAAAAGACTTTCTCTTTGTGCATCAGCTCACACCCCGAGAATAAACTTCACAAATATTACGAAGGAAAATCCGAAAGATCCCGGTGCGTTTTGCATGCATATGCGAAAGCATCTGATCGGTGCAAGGATAACAAGCGTTTCACAGATAGATTTCGACAGGATCGTTAAGATAACGATGAGCAGTGTTGATGAGCTTGGATTTCCTACTGAAAAGCGTCTGTATTGCGAAATAATGGGCAAGTACAGCAATATCGTTTTGACTGACGGAAGTGACCGTATAATAAACGTAATAAAGACAGTTGATTTTACAACCAGCTCAAAGCGTCAGCTTTTACCGGGAATGACTTACACGCTTCCGCCCTCTCAGGATAAAAGAAATCCGCTGGTTGAAACGAAGGATGCTTTTATGGATCTTTCCTTGCAAAAGGACGATATTACAGAGTCATTTTTCATGCAGGAGTATCAAGGCATTTCCCCGCTTGTCAGCCGTGAGTTATTTCATCTTTCCGGCGATGACCGTGAAAAAATGTGGTTCTATTTCAGTGCTTATATAGAAAATGCAAGATCAGGAAGACTTACTGCCTATATGCTCAAGGATGAATCTGACAAGGTGTGTGAATTTACAGTAATGCAAATAACACATTACGGCAAAAGCCGTGCTTGCGTTCAATATTCCTCATTCGGAGAGCTGATAGATGCTTTTTACGAGGGAAAAGAAAAAAGCGAGCGCATAAAGCAGCTTGCAAGCGACGTTTTTAATCTTCTTTCCAATGCAGAAACACGGTTGAAAAAGAAGATAGCAACCTTGAAGCAGGAGCTTTCCGATACACGCCAAATGGAAACATTCAAGCTCTACGGCGATCTTATAACCGCCAATATGTATGCACTCTCAAGAGGAATGACTAAAGCGGAGCTTGTTAATTACTACGACGAAAATGCCCCTGTAATATCAATTCCGCTTGACAGCAGGCTTTCTCCGTCGGCAAACGCACAAAAATACTATAAAAAGTACGCAAAGCTAAAAACGGCAACGGTTCATCTGACGGAGCAGATCTCAATAGCCGAAAAGGAGCTTGACTATATTTATACCGTTTTTGACTCTCTTACAAAGGCTGACGGCGAATCTGACATAGCTCAGATAAGACACGAATTGTATCTGTCCGGCTACGCTTCGAGAATGAAAAACAGTATACAGCAAAAAAATATCAAGTCCTCACCGTTAAAATTCATAACAGAAAGCGGATACGAGGTTATGATAGGCAAAAACAATACGCAAAACGATACACTGACACTCAAAACCGCTTCACCTTACGATTGGTTCTTTCACGTTAAGGATGCTCCCGGCAGCCACGTAATACTCTTTTCAAAGGGAGAAGAACCCGACAGCGTTGACTTTACACAGGCGGCAGAGGCTGCGGCATACTATTCTACAATGCGGGAAGGAGAAAACGTTCAGGTGGATTATACGCAGGTGAAGAATATAAAGAAGCCCTCAGGCTCAAAGCCCGGCTTCGTTATATATAAAACGAATTATTCAGCTGTTGTAACACCGCACGATCACGTAAAGAAAAATGGCTCTTAAATTACCGAAAATGATACTGTTCGACTACGGCAACACGCTTATTTGCGAGGCAGGATGGAATACTTTGAAAGGTCAGACGGCTGTATTTGAGCACGTAATAAAAAATCCTTATAATGTGACGGCAAAAGATGCAGATGATTTTGCTTTGCGCGAGTATGAAGGAAATCTTTCACAGTCGCGCGATCAATGTATTGAGATACACGAAAAACAGTTTATGCAGCTTATGTATGACTATCTCGGAGTAGAATTCGACGTTCCCCTTGAAGAAATAGAGGAAATATTCTGGAATGCGACGTCAGACGGAGATATTATGCCCGGAGCTGACAAAATGATAGATTTTATAAACAGTCTTGGTATCAGAAGCGGCGTTATAAGCAATATCGGCTTTTCAGGTAACCTTTTGACAAAAAGAATAAATAAATTTTTGCCGAATAATAAATTTGAATTTATACTTGCTTCAAGCGAATATGCGTACAGAAAGCCGCATAAAATGATATTCGATGTTGCTCTCAGAAAAGCAAATCTGCCTGCAAGTGACATCTGGTTCTGCGGAGATCACACAATATGCGATATAACGGGATCACACAACATGGGTATGTTTCCCGTAAGATACGACGAAAGATGTATAGAAAATCTCTGGGCCGGTCCAAAGGATATAAATCTTCCCTTCGATCATCTTCATATCAATACGTGGGACGAATTTATTGATATTCTCAGATCAATTTGAATTAAACAACAAAAATGCTCTTTGAACAACTTTACGTTATTCAAAGAGCATTTTTTATAGCTTTAAGATGCCTGGTTCTGAGCGATCTTGTCTATATCATCCTGCATATAGCTTATCGCCCTTTTCATAGAACGCTTGTACAGTGTTGCAAACGATGTTTCGTCCTGCATAAGCAGCGTTGAAAATGCATTTCCGAGACCGCCCCAGTTAAACATGTGAAATCCGCCGAGGTCGAATGTTCTTGAAGCAAGAATTATATCAAGCATTTCGCTTGATTCCTCATCTCTGAACGATTTACCCGTAAGTGCGATATCGTAATACGCAGGCGTAAGGGTATACATCGATTTTGCCGACATTGCTTCAACGAGCGCTGCAACATTCTCAACGTTTTTGCACGTATACGGAATACTGAGCAAGGCTGTGGTTGAATGAACGAAATGTCCGTAGTTCTTTTGAGATGACTCAAATTTCGGGAACGGAAGTATGCCGAAATTGATATCCATCGTACGAAGTCTTATAGCAAGCTGCAATACCTCTGCCAAAAACAGTGATCTTCCCGACTCAAAAACCTGCTGTGTTTCAATAGAAGAAAGCCCGGATCTGTCAGAAGAAAATACTACCGATTGATCGCCCCACAATGATACGCTCTTTTCAAGAACTCTCGTTATATAATCAACGTACGATGATGACGTATCAAAATAAGGAAGATCCGCTTCATCCTTTGATACAACCGATTTGCCGCTTGCATAGAACAGTGCCTCGCACGTTGAATTATGCGTAGACATTCCGAACGTGTCAGAATCCCATTCAACAACGCCGTCGCCGTCGTCGTGAGCAACGAGCTGCATCATTTCAAGAAATCTGTCAAACGTCCACGTGTTATTCTTCACCTCTGCATAAGGATCAAGACCGTACTGGGATGCGAGCTGCTTATTGAACATCATTATCCAAGTAGCATCATTATCCATAATGGAAATATCGCCCGTAGCAAAGTAATTTGAGCCTGAGATCGAGCAATTTTTTCTCATCGTCTGATCCCACCAGGGTTGAGAAAGATCAAGATACTCAAGATCGTTAAGATCTACCAGAAGCTGATCCTGCATAAGAGTTATAGTAGATGCAGTATTGCACATAAGCACCTGAAATTCATCAAGACCGCTTTTGATACTGTTTCTTGCAGTGCTTCCCGGAGTGTCGGTGGCAACCTCCTTGATCTTGCAATTATACTTTGCCTCAAGAAATGCGTTTCTTTTGAACACAGCGGAAACTACCGGATCGTCACTGTCCTTTTCCGCAAAAATATCCTTTGAACGCCAATCCGCGTTATTTACCCCCTCGCCCATAACGAGAAACGTAATATCATTTCCGCCGAAATCAAGATTTTCGGGAAGATAATCGGGGTAAAGCTCATCATTCTGAAGCTGTACCGTCTCCTTTGGTGCATCCTCGTTACCGCCGTCACCGCAAGCTGTAAGCGATGTTAAAGAAAACACCGTAAGAATTGCCAAAAGAAGCGAAATACCGCGTTTTTTCATCGTCTTACTCACCTTTCGAAACAGACTTTAAAAATTCAAAGCAGACAGTACATTCCTCAGCTCCGCTCGGTGTAAGCGTTTCACTTTCAACTATTATATCAAGGCCCATTTCAACTGCCTTTTTATATACTGATGCAACGGGTGCCTGACCCTTTCCGAGCGGCATTCCCTTACCGTCGGCAAGACCGTCCTTGAGATGTATGCATAAGAGTCTGTCCTTATACTTTTCAAGCGTTTCAATGGGATCAAGTCCCGCGTGGAACACCCAGAAGGTATCTATTTCAAGAAATAACGACGTCTTTTCAACGATAGCCTTATACGGCACGGAACCGTCTGCATTCGTTTTGAACTCACCGCTGTGATTGTGGAATGCAAGGCGTATCCCTTCCTTTTCCAGCATCGGCTGATACTTATTTACAAGAGCGCAAAATTCGTCGATCTTGGTCTGATCCGAAAGATCGTGAAAAGGGATTATATAGTTCTTATTTCCTATTGCCTTATGAAAAGCGACAGTTTCATCGTAATTCTGAATAAGCTCGTGCAAGCTCGTGTGCGTACCGAAAAGCTCGATATTATTTTCAGCAAGAACCTTGTTTACATCATCGGCGCTACGTCCGAAGAAGCCTGCAAATTCTATCATTTTGTAACCGATCTGAGCTGCTTTTTTTACAGCACCCTCAAAATCGTTCTGCGCAAGATCGCGCATACTGTAAAGCTGAATACCGTATTTCATAATCAAATACCGCTTTCTTTATATGATCTCTATTTTTTCTATCTTCTGAGGCTCGATGGGCATATCGGAAAAATTCGTCATTACATTTGCGATCTCATCAAGGACGTGAAAACCATCAACAAGTTTTCCGAAAGCGGCGTAGGAGCCGTCGAGATGCGGAGCATCCTCGTGCATAATAAAGAACTGCGATCCTGCCGAATCGGGATCAGGTGTGCGAGCCATCGAAATAACACCTCTGGTGTGCTTCAGATCGTTTTTAACCCCGTTTGAGCTGAATTCACCCTTGATCGTATATCCGGGACCGCCTCTTCCGGTTCCGTAGGGACAGCCGCCCTGAATCATAAATCCGGGAATAACTCTGTGAAATATCAAGCCGTTATAAAATCCCTGGTTTATGAGGTCAACAAAATTTTGAACTGTGATCGGTGCGATTTCAGGATATAGTTCCAGCTTCATTACACCGCCGTTTTCCATTGTTATCTGTACCTGTGTCATAATATTACTCCTTATTTTTCTACAACTCTTATACTGTTTATTACTATGTCCTTTAAAGGCTTATCGTTCTGGTCTACCGTAACGTTGCCGAGGTCCTGAAGAACGTCGAATCCGCGTATCATCTTACCGAATCCTGCGTATTTACCGTCAAGTGAGGATTTTGCGGAATTGTCAAGCACGATAAAAAACTGTGATGTTGCACTGTCCATAAGTGTGTCCTTCTCGCTTGCGGGAGAGCTTGACGTAAGGCTTGACTGGCGCGCCATCGAAATTACACCGGTCGTATGCGAAAGAGTGTTTTCAACGCCGTTTTCGGAAAATTCACCCTTGATTGCCGCACCTGATCCGCCCGTACCGTCACCCTTGGGATCACCGCCCTGAACGACAAATCCTTCTACTATTCTGTGGAATATCAATCCGTCATAAAAGCCGCTCGTAGCAAGATCAACAAAATTCTGCACCGTAATAGGAGCTATTTTGGGGTACAGCTCAAGCTCCATTTCCCTGCCGTCCTGCAACAAGATAAGGACGTTTACCGTTTCTTTTTCGGTAACGTCGAAGGTCTTCTGTTTTGCGGGCGTTTTAACACCGCAAGAGGTAAATGCACACAGCATCAAAACAACTGCCATTGTGATAGAAATAATTTTTTTCATAATTTTTCCTTTCGTTTTTTTAATTCTTAAAGCGGTAGTTAAATCTACCGTAAGGTGCTGAGCATCCGTCAAGATAAAAGTCCATAATATCACCGCTTACTATATTATCGCTCCATTTGAACTCGATATCCGTACTGCTTACACACGTTTTCTTAACATTTATCATCTCGCACGGGATCTTCAGCATCAATTTATTCTTGCGGTATTTTATATCGCAAGTACCTATCTTTTCCCACGTAAACGAGTTTTCATCAGCGGTGCTCACATATCTTTCAACTGTTGCCTTGCCGTTTTTCGGACAAGCTCTGTTGATAACGAAATCGAAACCGTTCCAGCCGTTTTCCGTTCTGTCCGAATTAATAAACAGCGTCATCCAACCGTCACCGTCCGGCTTTGAAAGATCTTCTGCACATTCAACGTAAAAATACATATATTCATCATCACGGCAAGCCTTTGCTCCGATTATCTCGTTTCTGCCCGTATCGTTTTTATAATATCGGCTTCCGAAGCCTCTGCAATCACGCTTTGCGGCAAGTCCCTTGGGATTTTTATAAAACGGTACAACGTCCTTCCACTGAGAAAATCCGCCCTTTATATCTATCGTTTTTTCACGCGTGTTCAGAACTCTCGGATACGCACCCTTGAATCTGCGGATATTAGCCGCAAGCTGAAGATAATACGTATCAAGGTAACCGTCCTTATCCGGCTCTATATCACGGCTGTGCTCTCTGTCATACTGATCTACAAAGGCAACCTTTTTAGAATCCTTATCTGTTATCCAAGGCTCACCAAGGCTCATTCCGACAAGCCATTCATTCCAGCCTGTAACAAACACAGCATCGGGCGCAGCATCACAAGCTCTATCCCACTGCTCCTGGAAGTTATACCCGTATTTATAAGACTCCTCGCTTACAAGAGCATGACCGTATTTATGTGTATAGCTTCTGCCAAACGTACCCTTATCATTGAAGCACGTGCATATGCGTTCGGAATTTGCGTTCTGAGCAACACCGACAGTCATCATCTCACAGCTGCCGTCATC
>JAFYMA010000033.1 GCA_017556845.1 Clostridia bacterium
ATGCGCTTTTTATATTGTTCGATTTTTCCCTCAAATCGCTCTATCAAATACCCTATCCGTATAGGTCAGGGTATCGAATTTGACTATTCCTCCGTTCACTGCGCAAAAACACTGCGCGAGCTTGGATACGAGGTCATAATCATAAACAACAACCCCGAAACAGTTTCAACAGACTTTGACGTTTCGGACAGACTTTATTTTGAACCGTTATCACCCGAGGACGTAATGGGCGTTATCCAGGTAGAAAAGCCGATAGGCGTCGTTGTTGCCTTCGGCGGTCAGACGGCTATAAAGCTCGTTAAGTATCTCAGCGATTCGGGTATAAAGATACTCGGAACGTCTGCTGAGGGTATAGACCTTGCAGAAGACAGAGAAAAATTCGATGCTCTGCTTAATTCGCACGGCATAAAGCGTCCCAAGGGATTGGGTGTTATGACGATGCAGGAGGCTTTGGATGCGGCAAACTCAATAAAATATCCCGTACTTCTCCGCCCCTCATACGTTATCGGCGGTCAGAATATGACGATCGCATATACGGATGAGGATGTTAAGCAGTATATGGAGCTTATACTGTCTCACGATATAGAAAACCCCGTACTTATAGATAAATATATGTGCGGCACGGAGCTTGAGGTTGACGTAATATCTGACGGTGAGGACGTACTCATTCCCGGTATTATGGAGCATATTGAGCGTGCAGGTGTTCATAGCGGCGACTCTATTGCGATATATCCCCCTCAAAGCATTTCCGATAAGCTAATTCACAGAATTATCGAATGCTCAACTCTTTTGTCGAAATCACTCGGCACGAAGGGACTTGTAAATATACAGTACCTCATTTATGAAGGCGAGCTTTACGTTATCGAGGTAAACCCCAGAGCATCACGTACGATTCCCTACATAAGTAAGGTTACGGGTATTCCTATGGTCGATATTGCATCTAAGGTAATGCTCGGAGCAACACTTAAAGAGCTTGGATACGAAAGCGGACTTTATAAGATACCGCCGTACGTGGCAGTAAAGGTTCCCGTCTTCTCATTTGAAAAGCTGTCAGACGTTAACTCATCACTCGGTCCGGAGATGAAGTCAACGGGCGAGGTTCTCGGAGTCGGTAAAAATCTCACAGAAGCACTTTTCAAGGGTATGGTATCCGCAGGCTTCCGTATGGACATCGGCAAAAACGACGGTGTATATATAACCGTAGGCGACAACGATAAATTTGAGATCGTTAAGCTGGCAAAGAAATTTGCAGACCTCGGACTGAATATATATGCAACGAAAGGAACTGCCGCAGCAATATCCGCATTGGGCGGTATAGAGGTAGGCATCATCGGAGATACCGATGACTATTCAAAGCTTGCTCAGGCAACAAAGCTTCTCGAGGATGAAAAGATCAAGCTGATCGTGTATACAGGAGCAAAAACAAAGCAGGCGCAGGAGGATTACATAGATCTTCACAGAAAAGCTCTGCTTGCGGGCGTTGCGTGTATGACATCTCTTGACACGGCAAACGCTTTGGCTGACATAGTCGCATCACGCTTTACGCTTTACAACACAGAGCTTGTAGACATCAACAATATGCGTACAGAACGCAAAAAGCTGTCATTTTCAAAGCTCCAGGCGTGCGGTAACGATTATCTGTTCTTCGATAACACAAACGGCGAAATTACGTGCCCTGAATCACTTACCATCTCGGTATGCGACAGAAACTACGGCGTAGGCGCAGACGGTATAGTGCTTATAGAAAAGTCACGTGTAGCCGATGCAAAGATCAGAATATTCAACAAAGACGGCAGTGAAGGCAAAATGGCAGGAAACAGCGTACGCTGTGTTGCAAAATATCTTTACGATAACGGAATTACCGATAAGGAAGAGCTTGATATCGAAACGGAAAGCGGTATAAAGCATTTGCGTTTGTATATTTACGGCGGTCTTGTGCGTTCCGTAAGCGGTGATATGGGTATGGTATCGCTCAAGGCAAGCGAAGTTCCCACAACGCTTGAGGGCGATGAAATAATCGACAAAAAGGTTACTATCAAGGGCAACGAATACAACGTAACGTGCCTTTCCGTCGGAAATCCCCACTGTGTAATATTCTGTGACAGTGTAGATGCTGTAAACGTCGAAGAAGTCGGCTCAGCATTTGAAAACTGCGAATACTTCCCCGAAAGAGTTAACACGGAATTCGTAAGAGTAGTTAATAAGAGCACTCTTAAAATGCGTGTATGGGAACGCGGAAACGGTGAAACACTTTCTTGCGGTACAGGCGCGTGCGCGGCGGCAATAGCTGCAGTTGTTAACGGCTACTGCGAGGAAGGCAAGGATATAACAGTCAAGCTTCGCGGAGGCGACCTCATCGTTAATTATTCAAACGGTAAGGTAACGCTGACAGGCGCTGTTGAATCGGTATTCGACGGCACGATCACGATGTAAGAATAAAAAACATCTGCCTGCAACAAGTGATATTGTTGCAGGCGGTGCTTTATTTACGAAAGGTGTGATATTTATCAAAAGAAGAATAACGTGTATCATTCTGATGCTATGCATTTTTTCATCATTGGTGTTATCAAGCTGTTCATTCAATAAAACGCCTGATGCGATAATTATTCTTCCCGGTATTATGGGAAGTGAAATATTCGACAATAGCGGCGAAAAGCTTTGGCTTGATGCAGACTCACCTGACGGAATAATATCCATCCTTCCGAAGCTGCAGCTTTTGAAATATAC
>JAFYMA010000034.1 GCA_017556845.1 Clostridia bacterium
AGAAAACCTCCTGCCCTCAAGCCTTGCATTTCCTCAGAATATGGTAAGCTGGTGCTTTGAGGACGGACGTCAGCTTTATGACTGCGGATACGTCGATTACACGAGCTACGGAGTTGTTTGCGGATACTTTATAACGTTCATTTCATCATACGGCGAAGTTTACTATGAGTATATGATAGACGGCACTCTCAGAGGCGAAAAGCTTTCAGATTACGCTAAAAAACAGCTTGACGAATTGAACGTCGAATATAAAAGCGAATATGTAGACTCAATATACAAATGATCAAAACGGCAGGTGCTTTTATAAAAGCATCTGCCGTTCGTTCATTTTAAAATAAATTATCAAAATGGTGTACTGCGTTAAATTCATCACACAGAGCCTTATAGCCTGCCCCATTTGATGCATTTGACGTTTTTATCGCCTTTATCATAGTGTTTTTCGGCGTTTCCTCAGGGTCGATAAACTCAAGGCACGTTACGTCATATCCCGATTCCTTCAGAGCCTTACACCGTATAGCATCGGTAACAAGCGCGGAAAGCTTTTGCTTCAATATCGGATAATCGAGAATGAAGCTGAGATCATCGCTCTTTATCCGCTCCGCAAGCTCGTGCTGACAGCACGGCGTTGAAAGTATCACTCCTGCGGAATTGCTGACCGCATTATTAAGAACTATATCCGTTGCAATATCGCATGCGTGAAGTGACATTACCATATCGGGCTTTTCCGGAAGCGGCGTTTTATTTATATCTCCGTGTAAAAATATAAGTCCGTCATAATTCAATTTTTTGCTTAACGAATCGCAGTATTCTATAACGTCTTTTTTAAGATCGACGCCGTATATAACGGTACGCTTATTGAGTATAAAGTTGAAATAATAATATGCCGCAAATGACAGATAGCTTTTTCCGCAGCACAGATCCCATATTACTACATTATCATTAGGTAAATACTTTGTAACGGTGCTTATTATCTCAAGAAATTTATTTATCTGTCTGAATTTGCTTTGTTTTTTATCTTTTATTCTGCCGCTTTCGTCCTGTATACCCAAAGCAACGAGAAAATCGTATCTTTTATCTTTTGACAGTATATAATCTTTAGCTCGGTTTTGTCCTGTTACGTTTACCTTTTCGCACGTTTCCTTTATTTTCGAATAAAACAAAAGCTTTCCGCCTTTTGTGTAACGTGATTCGGCATTTCCGCCAAGATCCACAACGTTTATCTGACCGTACATTCTTTCAAATAATCCGCATACGTATTCTGCCGCGCTGTCCTTGGATATATTCTCGTGCTTAGCCCCGCCGCTTGCATACGTCGTTTGTATCTGAAGCATAACGTCAGATCTGATCTTCACAAGCGTACAGGCGCATTTGCTTATTTTCTTGCCATCTTCATCCGTTTTCGGCTTAGACAGCACGATCTTTTTCAGCGTACCGTTTTGTACGCACGTATTTATTAATTTCTTTATTCTTTCCATTATGTACTCCAAAACCAAAATTGCCGCTTCCGCGGCAATTTTCAGGTTTAATTTTAATCTCTGTCCTCAGCCAGCATATCGCTTCGTCTGAACAAAAGCGAAATGCACCAAAGACCTGCCAGCGCAACAACTGAAAATATTATACGGCTTACTATGGCAGACTGACCGCCGAATATCCAACCGACTATATCAAAGTTGAATACACCGATGCTTCCCCAGTTCAATGCGCCGATTATAACGAGAATAAGTGCTATTCTGTCTAACACGATATTGATCCTTGTTTTATCCAAAATCCCTTTCAGAAATAATGCACGGCAGCAGTTGTTGTTGCCGCATCATTATTATATACGGTTTTCGGTCAATTATTCGTGTTTCAGTTATTTGGTTGTATGTTTGCCGTAACGGTTATATCTCCCTGCTGAACCTCAATTTTGAGCTTGTTTGTAAGGTTAGGATTGTGCGTCTTGTGAGGATTTTGCAGCTCCGCACCGGAAAGGGTTATTTTTCCTTTACCTGCAACGAGGTCATAATTGTATTTTTCCATATCGTTTTCGCAAAAGATCTCAACGTCACCCATTGCGTTTACGGTGATCTCATCAGCGGTAAGGCTTCCTTTAACAGTACCATTTTCGCACTCCATTTCGGATACGTGGGCATTTACGTTTTCAAGCGTTATATTGCCGCTTCCCTTTACCGTACCCTTAACCGCCGAATTTGTTTTGATATCCTTAAACAAAACGTTTCCGTTTTCAACTGAAAGCAGTATATCTGCATCGTAATCCGCGCCCTCAACAACAACGTCGCCATTCGTGGTAGATACGCTTATCACCTTAATATCAAACGTATCCGAAACGTATACCGTAACGCTTTTGGGAGCAAGTGTCGTACCGGTGAAGAAATCGTTAACGTAATATCTGAAGCCCTTGAAACGAATTTCACCCTGCGCAAGATCGGTCAGCGAAAGAACGTTGAAGCCCGTTTCCATAACGAGAGCCTTGTTTTCTACCTGGCATACGTACCCGGTCGAAGAAAAGTTGTTTATGACCATTTTATTGCTGTCAGCGCCGCACACTATCTTAACGTCGGCATCAGCAACATTAATTTCGATCTTGCCTACGTTTTCATTTGAAAAATCAAACGTGTTTTGTATCTCGCCTTTGTCATCTTTAACGTCATACAGCTGAATACCCTGAGCCTGTGCATTTATTTTTGCAAAGGAACACGTAAGAAGACCTAC
>JAFYMA010000035.1 GCA_017556845.1 Clostridia bacterium
ACCTTCAAACTCTATAACATCGTCTTTTGGCATGATGTTTCTCCTGAAATAAATTTTGTTTCAATTCAGCTTTTCAGCTGTCACTGATGCAATTTCACGTCTAAGCAAGCTATCGTTAGCCGTTCCGTCCAAAATTTTCATTCGAACGTCGTATCCCAGCCTGGATATTACGCTTATGTGCTTGACTTTTTTCTTCTTCGGTGAAGAAATCTTCCGCGTTTTTCCGTCGGCAACCAAAACATTGCTCTCGTCCGGTTTCCCGACAACGATAAGAACAAGTCCGGCATCGTGTCCCGCAAGCGAAACAACGACGTCCCCGATAGAATCATCGGATATGCCCTTTTCGTAAAACACATCTGTTTTCTTTTTTATAGACATTTATTTTACCTCAGTCAAAAGAACAGGCTCGCCGTCGGTTATTGCAACCGTATGTTCATAATGAGCCGAAAGCGAACCGTCGGCTGTTACAACCGTCCAGTTATCTCCGAGCACCCTTACTTCGTGCGTTCCCGCATTTATCATCGGTTCAATAGCAATTGTCATGCCGGTAAACAAGCGTTGACCTCTCCCTGCTGTTCCGAAATTCGGAATTTCGGGATCCTCGTGTAACTCGTGTCCGACACCGTGCCCGACATACTTTTTTACAACGCCGTATCCGCGCGATGTTGCATAATCAAATATTGAAGATCCGATATCGCCAACGCGGTTGCCATGCTTGGCAAGCGCAACACCCCTATAGACGCTCTCTCTTGTCGCATCGATAAGCGCCTGAGCATCGTTTGAGATTTTTCCGACACCGAACGTATTTGCACTGTCGCCGTGGAATCCGTTATAATAAGCACCAACGTCAATTTTTACTATATCGCCTTCATGAAGAATACGGCTCTTTTTGGGGATACCGTGTATAACCTCTTCATTTATACTGATACAAGCACTTCCGGGGAAACCGCCGTATCCCAAAAAGGAGGGCTTTGCCCCGCATTTGACAATATAATCGTGGATAACAGTGTCAATTTCTTTCGTACTGATACCCTCTTTTATATATTCGCGCGCCTTAAGAATCGCCTCTCCGGTAATTCTTCCGGCTTGTCGCATCATAGCCAATTGCTCGTTGTTTTTTATTTGTATCATAGTTATCCTCTGATACCGTCAACTGCGCTTGAGATTTTTTCTGTGATGGCATCGATAGAATCGTTGCCGTTAACATGAGTCAACTTGCCTTTCGCATTATAATAATCCTTAAGCGGAGCTGTTTGTTTGTGATATGTCACAAGTCTATCCTTAACAACTTCGGGCTTATCATCAGCTCTTATCATAAGCTCTGCACCACACTTATCACATACGCCATCAACCTTTGTGGGGATATGAACAATGTGATATGATGTGCCACATTTGCTGCAAAGACGTCTTCCGCCCATGCGTTCAACGATGTCTTCATCGTTTACTTCAATGCTAACAACAAGATCCATATCAATTCCCATTTCATCAAGAGCCTGAGCCTGAGGAACTGTTCTGGGAAAACCGTCAAGAATAAAACCATTATTGCAGTCTGCCTGCGCAAGTCTTTCTTTGATAATGCCTATAACAACATCATCAGGAACAAGTGCGCCTGCGGCAATAAACTCCTTAGCTTTTATGCCAAGGTCGGAACCGTTAGCCATAGCTTCACGAAGAATCGCACCTGTCGAAATCGACGGTATGCTGTATTTTTCGGAAATTCTTTCAGCCTGAGTTCCCTTTCCGGCGCCGGGAGCGCCAAGAAACATAAGTTTCATGATGATACCCTCCTTAACCGATTTTTCCCCTCCCCGCCGAGTATTCGGCAGGGAGAAGAAGATTATTATTTAAGGAATCCCTTGTAATGACGCATTGTCATCTGAGCTTCCATCTCACGTACAGTCTCGAGAGCAACACCAACTACGATAAGAAGTGTGGAGCCGCTGAAGGACATAACGTTGAGAAGTCCGCCGGACACTACGTTAAGAATAACGGGTATACAAGCGATGATGCTGAGGAAGAATGCACCCATAAGTACAACCTTGTTAAGCACCTTCGTGATATACTGTGCCGTCGGTTTGCCGGGACGGATACCGGGGATCGAACCGCCGTTCTGCATAAGGTTGTTAGAAACCTCAACAGGATTGAACGAAATCGAAATATAGAAGTATGCGAATGCGATGATAAGAGCAAACAATACAACAGCATAAATAAGGCTCGAAGAAGAGAGCGCTCTGTATACCCAACCCCAGAAGCCTTCGCTATTTGCGCCGCCCGCCATGTAAATGATTGTCGTGGGGAGCGATACTATTGTACTAGCGAAAATGATAGGCATAACGCCCGACATATTGAGCTTGATGGGAAGATTGGAGTTCTGACCACCGTATGTTTTTCTTCCAACTGTACGCTTTGCGTACTGAACGGGAATTCTTCTTTCAGCATCAGACATATAGATAACGAATACGAGAGACGCTACCATTATTACAACTGTAAGTACGCCATAGATGATAACGCCAGCAAGAGACTGCGCGTTTGTCGTATATGCATACTGAAGAGAGGAATAAAGTCCTGTGAATGTTGAAGGAAGCGCACCGATAATATTGGCAAAAAGTATAATTGAGATACCGTTGCCAATACCCTGCTCATCTATTTTCTGAGCAAGCCACATAACAAGTGAAGCACCTGCTGTGAAGCAAGCGATTATTACGATCGCAGAGAAAACTCCGCTGAATCCACTTGTGTAGGGGAACAAGCTAACACCAAGGTTCTGTCCCTCAACACGGAGAATGTTGTAATAACCAATAGCTGTAATGATCGCAAGACCAACAGTTACGTAGCGAGTGATTCTTTCGATTTTCTTTCTGCCCTCTTCACCGTTCTTTGCAATTCTCTCAATTGCGGGAATCGCAACGCCGAGAAGCTGCATAACGATGGAAGCCGTGATATACGGAGAAACAGAAAGAGCAAGAAGAGTTGCCTTAGAGAAGGCGTCACCTGAAAGGATGTTAAGATATGCGAATATCGAACCACCGGAATACAGGTTAGCCATGCTCTGAATTGCGTCATAGTTAATAAACGGAATCGGAAGTGAAGCGCCAAAGCGATAAATAACTAAGATCATAAGCGTAAACAAAAGCTTTGAGCGAAGCTCGGGTATTGCCCACGCATTTCTCAGTGTCTTAAACACTTAAACCACCTCGCACTTTCCACCTGCGGCTTCTATCTTCTCTTTTGCGCTTGCAGAGAAGCAACTTGCCTTTACAGTTACTTTCTTTGTGATTTCGCCGCGACCAAGTACTTTTACTCCGTCATACGCCTTGCTGATTGTGCCACTTTCAAGAAGTGTCTCAAGGGTTACAACTGTATCGTTGTCAAATTTGTTGAGTGTTTCAACGTTGATGATTGCATACTGTGTAGCAAATCTATTGTTAAAGCCTCTTTTAGGGAGTCTTCTGTAAAGCGGAATCTGTCCGCCTTCAAATCCCGGTCTTACGCCACCGCCGGAACGAGCGTTCTGACCTTTGTGACCTTTGCCGGCAGTCTTGCCGTTACCGGAGCCTGCACCTCTACCCTTACGCCAAGCCGGTGTAACCGAGCCTGCTGCGGGAGCGAGTTCATGTAACTTCATTTGGGTTTCCTCCTTACCTGAAATTTAATAAAGAATTTATTTTAGATGTAAAGATTATACGTTTTCAACCTTTACGAGATGAGAAACAATCTTTACCTTACCCAAAACGGAAGCGTCGTTGTTCTGCTCTGTAACATCACCAATCTTGTTAAGACCGAGAGACTTGGCAGTTGCCTTCTGATTAGGTTTTGCGCCGATGAGGCTTCCTGTAAGTGTGATTTTAATCTTTTCCATTACTTCTTCCTCCTCAGCCTTTTATCTTTTCGATATCAACACCACGCATAGCAGCAACCTGCTCAGCTGTGCGAAGAGCCTTAAGGCCTTCAAATGTTGCCTTTACAACGTTTGTGGGGTTGCTGGAACGGAGGCACTTAGCACGAATGTCCTTGATACCTGCGAGTTCAACAACTGCACGAACTGTAAGTCAGGCAATGATACCTGTACCGGGAGCGGCAGGCTTAAGAATAACCTTAGCTGCGCCGTATTCACC
>JAFYMA010000036.1 GCA_017556845.1 Clostridia bacterium
CCCTGCGTTCACGTCCGGGGCAGAAAATAACCGTATGTGACGAGGAAATGAGAGAATACGACTGCGTTATAACGTCAATAAGCGCAACAAGAGTGCTTGCGGATATCGTTGATATCCGCTCTGCAACGACGGAGCCGGGTGTTAAGATCCATTTGTATCAGTCGATAGCAAAGGGGGACAAGCTCGATCTTATCGTTCAGAAAACGACTGAGATCGGCGTGTGCGACATAACGCTCGTTGACAGTAAACGGTGCGTTGCAAGGTATGACGGTAAAACCGCTGTGAAAAAGGCGGAGCGATTATCAAAGATCGCTGAAAGTGCCGCAAAGCAAAGCGGCAGAGCATCGGTGCCGACTGTGAATATGCCTATACCGTTTGAAAAAGCGGTAAGAGAAGCGCAAGGACTTAAGATATTCTGCTACGAGCTTGAGCAGTCGGTTTCATTCAGGCAAATACTTTCGTCCTGCGACACAAGCGAAATATCGGTTTTCATAGGGCCGGAGGGCGGATATACAGACGATGAAGCAAAGTGTGCAGTCGAATGCGGGGCAAAGGCGGTAACGCTCGGTAAGCGTATTCTGAGATGTGAGACCGCACCTATATTTGCAGTTTCCTGCATCATATACGAAACAGAGCTGTAATTCGGCAATTTGTCTGCAAATATTGTAATTATGACGAAAAATCTTTAAAAATTTATATTAAATTATCAATTTTTTATTGATTTTTCACAACTGAGCTTATATAATAATTAATGTGCGTGCGATTAAAAGTATTGTACTGCCATTTTACTTTTGTTTTTTTATGGAGGACGTATGTCTAACAGATTGATTCAGGGCGTAATTCACCAGATGAAGGATGTAGTGAACAGAGTTATCGGAGTTATTGACGAAAACGGTGTTATCGTCTCCTGTTCAGAGCTTGTAAAAATAGGTGAGACCCGTCAGGGTATCAGAGACGAGCTTGCATATACGACGGATGCTGTATATTCCAAGGGTTATACATATCGCCCGATAGGTAATTCCGCCAAATCGGAGTACGTTGTTTTTGTTGAAGGTGAGGACGAGCTTGCAGATAAGATATCTGCAGTTCTTGCTATCTCGCTTTCAAATATCAAGAATTTTTATGACGAGAAATACGATAAAGCGTCATTTATCAAAAATATCATTCTTGACAACATTCTCCCCAGTGATATATTTATCAAATCGAAGGAGCTTCATTTTTCGACAGACGTTACGAGAGTCGTTATTCTTGTAAAATTCAACGGTCACACCGCCGGGGTTCCGTTCGATATGATATCGAGTATGTTCCCGGATAAGAACAAGGACTACGTTATCAGCGTGGGTGAGCAGGATATAGTTCTCGTAAAGGAAATGAAAACGGGATATGAGTCAACGGATGCTCTTAAAATTGCTCAGACCATTTATGATACGATATCATCGGAATTTCTTGTTAAGGGACTTTCCGTCGGCATCGGATCTGCGGCTGAAAACGTAAAGGATCTTGCACGCTCCTTCAAGGAAGCTCAGGTAGCCTTGGAGGTAGGCAAGGTGTTTGATACCGAAAAGGACATTATTGCATACGAAAATCTCGGTATAGGCAGATTGATATATCAGCTGCCCACAACGCTTTGCGAAATGTTCTTGCAGGAGGTATTCAAAAAAGGCTCGCTTGAATCTCTTGACAGAGAAACGCTCATGACTATACAGGCGTTTTTTGAGAATAACCTCAACGTTTCCGAAACGTCAAGAAAGCTTTTCGTTCACCGTAACACATTAGTTTACAGACTTGACAAGATCAAAAAGATGACAGGACTTGACCTGCGTGAATTTGAACACGCAATAACGTTCAAGGTTGCCCTTATGGTTAAAAAGTACCTTACAAGTAAGCCTGCCAAGTTTTGATTTGTCCTTGCCCCCTGAAAAAGGGAGAAAGAAGACTTATGATCAAATTTGAACATGTATCCGTACAGTATAAGAATGCAGACGGTCGGTATGCGTTGAATGACGTCAGCATGGAGATAAAGGACGGAGAATTTGTATTTTTAACAGGTCCTTCAGGTGCGGGTAAATCCACTATTATGAAGCTCCTTTTGCGTGAGGAAACTCCCAAAACGGGCACGATACTGGTCGATGACTACGATCTGAATTCACTTAAAACACGAAAAATACCGTTTTACAGACGTAATCTTGGAATAGTTTTTCAGGACTATAAGCTTTTTGAAAAAAGCACGGTATACGAAAACGTCGCGTTCGCAATGCGTGCCGTAGGAGCTCCCAGTAAAATAATCAGAAAGCGTGTCGAAGGTATATTAGATATTCTTGACATAAAAGATAAGTATAATAAATTTCCGCATCAGCTTTCGGGCGGTGAGCGGCAGAGAGTCGCCGTTGCAAGAGCCGTTGTAAACAATCCGAGCATTATTATTGCCGATGAGGCAACGTCAAATCTTGATATTAAGCTCAGAAATGAAATAATGCAGATACTTACCGGCTTCAATAATTCGGGTAAAACGGTTATAGTAATAACGCATGACCTTTCGATAGTTGAAAAGTTCAACAAACGCGTGATCACTCTTAACAAAGGTGAGCTCGTAAGTGACACAAAGAACGGCGGTGTGGCGAATGAATAAATACAGTATTCCGTATCTCATTTTCAGAGGCTTTCACAGTCTTGCACGCAACGGCTTTATGACCTTTGCCTCGTGCATAATCCTCACGGGCTGTCTGTTTATAACCGGATGCCTCGGACTTGTGTTTTACAACACTTACGTCAATATCAACGATCTTGATGGTCTTAACGAGATCGTTTGTATGTGTGATTACGATCTGCCCGATGGCGAAGAAAAGATAATTGAGGAAAAGATCAAGGCGCTCGAAAACGTGCAAAGCGTGGTATTCATTTCCAAGGAAGATGCATTCGCCGAGCAGATAAAGCAGTATTCATCATTTCCTAATATTCTTAATTTTTTCAAGGATACTCAGCCCGATGATACAACAGCACCGACGGTCGATACACAGACTCCGACTGAAGATCCTTTGCCCTTAACGATTGAACAAAGGGTAGAAAATGCTTTAGCATCAAGAAGCTCGCTTTCAAGCTATACGTACAACACGAAGATTTCAACAAAGCTCAACGGTATTGCCGCTGACATTACTGCCAAAGAGCAGCTTATAAAGCAAAAGGACAACTATCAGCACTTTTCCGAAACGTATATGGCGGATACTACCGTTGAAGCGCTTTACTATAAGGACGGCTCGCTTTATGCGATAGTCGACGGCGCATCGCTTACGGGAAACGTCGATCAGACGGATTACTTATCCCACGCTTCCGAAAACGGTATGATAATGCTTTATACCGTAGATTTTTATAACAAGTTTATAAATTACACCGCATCCGATGAAAATGACGGTGAGCGAATCGCTATGTCTGGGATCAACAGCTACGTAATAGTAGATTTCTTCAATCTCAAGTCAGTTGTCGGAGAGGAATCAAAGGTAACGGTAAAGAGCTGCAATGCAAGCGTTTTTCTTGACAAAGACGGAAATATTACCGAAGAAAAATTTTCTGCAGTTATCAATGTTGTTCCTGCGGATGATGAAAACGGATTTGATATATCCATTGATTATACAGCTGCGCTGTCGGATATAAATTCTCTTGACGGTATTACTTTTGACGATACGGTGCTCAGTGCCTATACGCAAG
>JAFYMA010000037.1 GCA_017556845.1 Clostridia bacterium
AATCTTTTTTTATCTTTTACTAACATTTTTATCCAACTTCATTGTATCATATATTATCTCTTTTGTCAAGAGATTTTGTTATTTTATGACAAAATATCTATTTAAAAATAATTGTTCCGATTTTTTATTCGTATACACAAAAAAACGCCCGATCATACGTGACCGAGCGTTTGTATTATTAAAATTTATCGACCTTTATATCGGAAAAAACCTTTAAACTACGTCTTAAAATTCCGTTCATCTCGGCAATAGCTACTCCGTAATTGACCATAGGCACGCCGTTTTGCTCCGCTGTTGCCATACGGTAATGCATTTCCTTTTGATTGAGCATACAACCGCCGCAATGCACAACGAGTGATATACCAGAAAGATCATCGGGAAATTCGCCGCCTCTTGAGAAAACGAAGTTCAATTCCTTTTTCGTAAAGCTCCGCATCATATTCGGTATTTTTACGCTTCCAATGTCCTTGCAGCTTCTTCTGTGAGTACAACCCTCTGAAATAAGAACGGTATCTCCGTCATTAAGGGAATGTATTTTCATAGCACCGTCTACAAGCGTCTGCAATTCGCCCTTATACCTTGCGAACAATATCGAAAACGACGTTAGAGGAATATCGTCAGGCACGATAGAGGCAACCTTTCCGAACACCTGCGAATCCGTTATTACGATGTCGGGCGGTGATTCCATACATTCGAGCATTTTTGATAGCTGCTCAGGCTGACAGCATATACAAGCACCGTGTGCATCGAGAATATCCCTTATCGTTTGCTGCTGTGGCAGTATTATTCTGCCCTTCGGCGCCGCCTCGTCAATAGGCATAACGAGAAGTACTGTGGGATCATCACAAAGAATATCCGTAACGATACGCTTATTTTCAGTGCTTGATCTGTATACGCCGCATATTGCAGCCTTCAGCTCCTCTATGCCCTTTTTATCCCTTGCGCTGACTGCAATTCCGTCATCGTATACAACCGTTGACGCATCTGATTTATTATACGCCTTAACGTACGGGATATTTCTTTTTTCAAGCTCGCTTATCAGCGATATATCAAGCATTGACATACCCTTTTGCGCATCTATGACAACGACTGCAATATCGGTATACGCAAGCGTTCTTCTCGTCGTCTTTACACGCAATTCGCCAAGATCGCCTACGTCGTCAAATCCGGGGGTATCGACTATAACGACCGCACCGAGCGGCAAAAGCTCCATTGCTTTTTTCACGGGGTCAGTGGTCGTTCCGGGCGTATCTGACACAACAGAAACGCTTTGATCTGTCAACGCATTTACAAGGCTTGATTTACCTGCGTTACGCATACCGAAAAAGCCGATAGTTATCCTTTCACCCGAGGGTGTTTCGTTTAGCTTCATATACTACCTCAGAATCTGAAATCACGTCTGTTGGAATTTTTGATAGCTTCGATATTATCCTCTGCTATATTGCGGACCTTTTCCTTGGGAATACGCTCAAGCTCACGCTTTATCATTTCGTAGCCTGCTTTTTTCGTTTCGTCGCTTGCGTAATCCACGAGATATTCAGTAAGAGTCATCAGAGCATTCGGATGGCAGCAGTTAAGTATCTGACCTGTTTTGCACAGACTCATAAATCTGTCGCCCGTTCTTCCCTCTCTGTAGCACGCCGTGCAGAATGACGGTATATGTCCGTTATCTATCAGCCAATGTACCACCTCATCAAGCGTTCTCTGATCGGAAACGTCAAACTGCTCTGTATCGTGAGGACGCTCCTGCGATGCATAACCGCCGACAGACGTGCGCGAGCCGCCGCTTACCTGTGATACGCCTAAATTTAGCAGCTCTGAGCGTACCTGCTCTGACTCTCGCGTAGATATGATTATGCCCGTATACGGCACCGCAAGTCTTATGCAAGCCGTTATTTTTTTGAACATTTCATCGCTTATTGAATTATCGAAAGCATTAGGATCTATGTCAGATGCCTTCTTTATTCTCGGCACGCTTATCGTGTGCGGACCTACGCCGAACGCAGCTTCGAGATGCTCTGCGTGCATAATGAGTCCTGCAAACTCATATTTATAAAGCTCCAGACCAAACAGAACGCCGAGTCCCACGTCGTCAATACCGCCCTGCATTGCTCTGTCGTGTGCCTCCGTGTGATAAGCGTAATCATGCTTGGGACCCGTTGGGTGAAGCTTAAGATAGCTTTCCTTATGATACGTTTCCTGAAACAGTATATACGTTCCTATTCCCGCATCACGCAGCTTTCTGTAATTTTCGACAGTCGTTGCGGCAATATTTACGTTTACTCTGCGTATCGCTCCGTTTTTATGGTTTACGCTGTATATCGTATTGATACATTCAAGAATGTATTCTATCGGGTTATTCACAGGGTCCTCGCCCGACTCTATTGCAAGACGCTTGTGTCCCATATCCTGAAGTGCTATGACCTCTGCTTTTACCTCTTCCTGTGTCAGCTTTTTTCTCGGTATCGTCTTGTTTTTAAGGTGATACGGGCAGTAAACGCATCCGTTCACGCAATAATTTGACAGATACAAGGGTGCGAATATTACTATTCTGTTACCGTAAAATGCGAGCTTTATCTCTTCTGCGACCTTATATATCTGCTGTATTTTTTCAGGTATCTCACACGCAAGGAGAACGGATGCCTCTCTGTGTGTAAGACCTGAGCAAACGTAGCCCGTCTCCGTTTTTTTCGGACGCGCCTTGTCGATAATACTGTCGATAAGCTCAACGTTATTTTTGTTTTCCTCTGCATATTGCAGAGTCGCTCTGATCTCGCCGTCGTTTATAAATTCTTCGGCCTTCATTGATCTTGGATCGTAGTTAAACATATTTTCAATTCCTTTCTTGCAGGTCAGAAATATCTTCCCTGTCAGATAAATTATTTTTCAGTTAAGGTTCACGGAAGGGTGATCGCCGCGCTGTCCGGTCGCTTCAAAGCCGATCTCCGCCATTGATGCCATAAGCTCTGCAATTCCCTCTGCCGCCTCGCACCCCGTAAATGACTTTCCGTTATACAGCATATACTTTTCCCGTACCGATGCAGGTGAGAGGTTGGGCATTATTACGTTTGCCCCGTGCAGTATTCCGTTTTCTCTGCCGCCGCTGCCGACGGAATTAAGCGCAGTCGTTGACGGAAGAAGTATATCGGGGTGAATAAGTCTTACAACGGACAAAAGATAACATGTAAGAGCGCTTGCGTGCGGCATTATACAAAACGAGCCGAACGGCGTTTCGCTATGCGGTATAAAAGGACCTATTCCGCACATTTCGGGCTTGAATTCTTCAATAAATTTAAGATCCTTTGCTATATGCTCCTCGGTCTGAAACGGTGAGCCTACCATAAATCCGCATCCGACCTGAAAGCCCTCGTCCCGCAGATTGTTCAGACATTTCATTCTGTCATCAAACGACATACTCTTCGGATGAAGCATACCGTAGTGGTCCTTATCAGCCGTTTCGTGACGCAGAAGATACCTGTCTGCTCCCGCTGATCGCAACGCTCTGTAGCTTTCACGGCTTCTTTCGCCGAGCGACAGAGTGACCGCCGCATCAGGATAAAGGCTTTTTATATCTGATATGATACTGCACAGTCTGTCATCTGTGAAATATCCGTCCTCGCCGCCCTGCAAAACGAACGTCCGCAGTCCGAGAGAATATCCCATTTTACAACAAGAGAGTATCTGCTCCTTGTCAAGACGGTATCTTTCGCACAGTGAATTGCTTTTTCTTATTCCGCAGTAATAGCAGTCATTTTTACATATGTTTGATATTTCGATAAGCCCGCGCAAATACACCTTATTGCCAAATACTGCCCTGCGCGCCTTGTCTGCATACACCCTTATGATGCCGTCGGTTTCTTCGCAGTAGCCGTGGATCAATTCAAGATATTCACCGTAGCTGAGCGAATGCTCGCTTGCAAGCTTTTCTATCAACGCAACAGCCTGCATATTATACCTCAGAATAAGCCGTTTTTACGCTTACGGAATTCAGCCTGCCGATCTTTCCCGCAAGAGCAGACGTTACATCCTGCGGGGCATCAAGCGCCACGCTTATGATATTGATCCCCTTTGCTCTGTACGGAATTCCCATCCTGCCGATTATATGATCGGCGTAATCGTGCAAAAGTGCATTTACAGCCTCTGCGGCGTTATTATTTTCAACGATAATACTCATTACAGCAACACGCGTTTCCATAAATTACTCCTCTTACCACGGTTTTTAAGCATTATGTGATATTTTTATATCCGTACTATTATTATGTCACGTTTTTATGAATTTTTCAATCAAATATTGATCAAATTTAGGTATTGATTTTTTCTTTGCAATATAGTATAATATAAAGGAATGTATTTTCAAAATCAAACCGCGAAAGGCAAATAAGATATGAAAAAAATTATGTTTGTGTGCTACGGCAACATATGCCGTTCACCGACAGCCGAATTTGTTTTCAAGGATATAGTAAAAAGGCACGGTATGCAAAATGAGTTTTATATAGCTTCATCCGCAACGTCAACGGATGAGCTTGGAAACGGAGTTTACCGTCCGTCAAAAGAGGAAATGCAAAGACATGGCATTGACTGCTCGGGCAAATATTCCGTACAGCTTAAGCGTTCAGACTACGAAAGCTACGATCTTTTTATCGGAATGGATTCAGCGAATATCAGAAGCATGCGTATAATACTCGGTCAGGACAATGACGGAAAGATAAAAAGGCTGATGGATTATACAGACAAGGGTACGGACGTCAGCGACCCGTGGTACACACGCCGCTTCGATATAGCATATAACGATATATTACAGGGCTGTCAGGGACTTTTTTACGCTCTGACGGGTATTAAGGACGGAGAATAAATATGAAATGGTTTATAGCATCAGACATTCACGGATCAGCTGAATACTGCCGTATGCTTTTAGACGCATACAAAAACGAAAGGGCTGACAAATTACTGCTTTTGGGTGATATACTTTACCACGGTCCGCGCAACGATCTTCCCGCACTTTACGAGCCGAAGCGGGTCATAGAAATGCTTAACGGCATAAAAGACGATATACTGTGCGTAAGGGGTAATTGCGACTCCGAGGTGGATCAGATGGTTCTTCAATTTCCAATTATGGCAGATTACGCCGTTATCACATACGGAAAAAGGCTGATATTTGCAACGCACGGAGACGTATACAACAGCAACTCGCTTTTGCCTATGAAGAAAGACGATATATTGCTCCACGGTCATACTCACGTGCCTGCAAAAAAGATATTCGACGATCACATTTATTTAAATCCCGGCTCTGTATCCATTCCTAAGAACGATTCGGATCACAGCTATATGACGTTTGAAAACGGTGTATTCATATGGAAAACACTTTCGGGCGAGCAATACGATATATTCGTTATCGAATGATTTAAAAAAGAATAATTCTCTTTCGGTGCGGCAATACTTTCAAAAAAACGAAGGAGATTGCTATGGCAAGATTTACTTTACCGAAGGACATATACTACGGAAAAGGCTCACTTGAGCAGCTGAAGGATCTTAAAGGAAAGCGTGCGGCAGTATGCACGGGCGGTTCATCAATGAAGCGTTTCGGCTTTCTTGACAAGGTCGTAGAGCTTTTGAAAAGCGGCGGTATGTCCGTTTGCATCATTGACGGAATAGAGCCCGACCCATCGGTTCAGACCGTTATGCGCGGAGCTGAAAAAATGCTTGAATTCAGCCCTGACTGGATAGTTGCACTCGGCGGCGGCTCGCCTATTGATGCCGCTAAGGCTATG